>CALFMX010000270.1 GCA_937902565.1 uncultured Spirochaetales bacterium | reverse complement strand
TTCCACTCCTCGGCAATGGTCTTGACCGCCGCTGCAAGCTTCTCGCCGTTGTGCGAGCAGTTGTCCATGCTCACCAGCGCCACGGGGCCGGCCTTGGCGAGGTAGCGCTCATGGACCAGGGCGGTGAGCTTTGCAATGAAGAGGGAGCTCTTTTCGGGACCGGCCTCAATGTCGGCCTTGACGGCGGGGTGGAAGGAGCCGTCGCTTGATGAGAGGGAGTACCCCTTCTCGGTGATGGTCATGCTCGCCATCTGGAGGCCCGGCTTCTTGAAGAGTGCCTTGAAGAAGGCCCAATCCTCGGCAAACTGGGGGTCGCACTTGTGTGCGCTTGCTATCGAGGCGATGACCTCCTTGTCGATGGAGCCATCGCTGTTGAGGGTCACCATCAGGGAGAGGTTGTCATGTTTGGCGAAGACCTTGTCGATGATCTGGTAGTCAAACCCCTCGCCGACGATGATACCGCTTTGCGCAAGGCCCTTGTTGAGCAGCCGCTGTTGCAGTGCTGCGGGGAAGACGCGGAAGATGTTGCCCGCCCCGAAGTGGACCCACGTTGGGTTCTTCTCACTCTCTCTGATCATCGCTGTACGGTCGAATGAGGGGAGGGTATAGCCAGCCTCCTCCCATCGCGCCCGGTCCTGTAGTCCGGCATCGGTCAATTTCATGGTGTGCTCCTATGTGGCAGCTGCCCCGCGCAGCGGTGCCGTTTGTTTGCTGAAGTAGGTGGGGTAGCGGGCGACGATGATCTCCGTCTCCTGCAGGAGTTTTGAGAGGTGGTTGTTCTCCAGGGAGAGGATGGCGTCCATCTGCTTGCTCCGCAGGGCTTCCACCATGCCGCGATGCTCCTCGATGAGGAGGGCAAGGACGTTCTTCTCATGGAAGGAGAGGAGGCGGATGCGGTGGTGGTTGCCCCCTTGTGCTGTGATGATCTTCCAGATCCGCCCCATCCCGATCGCTTCGAAGATTGTCTCGTGGAAGGCGTCATCGGCCTTGAGGAAGGCGACGAAGTCTTTCGAGTTCATTGCGGTGACCTGCTCTTCGATCCAGTGCTCCATGGCAAGCCAATCACGCTCCTTGCCCTGGTAGATGAGCTTCTTGACGGCGCTCTCCTCAAGGCTCTTGCGCAAGAAGCGCTCCTCCTCAACCTGCTTGAGGTTGATCAGGGAGACGCGGGTCCCCCGTTGGGGAAAGATGTCGACGAGGTTGTCCCCCTCGAGGCGCATCAGTGCATCGCGCACCGGGCTGCGGCTGACCTGCAGTTGCTCACAGAGCAACTGCAGATTCAGCTCTTCGCCGGGCTTGAAGCGCAGGGAGAGGATCTCGTCCCGCAGGACTCGATAGATCTCATCGCTGGCTGTGGTGCGGACGAAGGGTGTCATATCACCTGCTCCGGTCAGCCTTGGTGATCGCCTCGTAGAGGCCGAGGATGTACTGGGAGCCGAGGGCACGGTCGTAGAGGCCGTACCCGGGCATCGCCACCTCGCCCCAGATCATCCGCCCGTGGTCAGGACGTGCCGGACCCTCGAAGCCGATGTCGTAGAGCGCCTTGACGATCTCGTAGAGGTCGAACGATCCATCGCTGGAGAGGTGGGCGGCCTCCTCGAAGACCCCATCCTCGAAGTGGTGGAGGTTGCGGATATGGGCAAAGTGGACCCGGCCCTTCAAGGCCCTGATCATGCCGGGCAGGTCGTTGTTGGGGTTGGTCCCGTAGGAGCCGGCGCAGAAGGTCACACCATTGAACGGCGCATCGACGGCCTTCATCAGTTTCTGGATGCGGTCGAGGCGGGTGATGATCCTCGGCAGGCCGAAGACGGGCCAGGCGGGATCGTCGGGGTGGATGGCCATCTTGATATCGTACTTCTCACAGGTAGGCTGGATGCGCTTGAGGAAGTAGACGAGGTTGTCGAAGAGCTTCTCCTCGGTGACATCCTTGTATGCGTCGAAGAGGTCCTTGACCTTGGCGAGGCGCTCAGGCTCCCAGCCGGGCATCTCGAAGCCCTGGCTGCTGGCGTTGGTCTGGTCGAAGAATGCCTTGGGGTCGATGGTGTCGACGATCTTCTGGTCGTAGGCGAGGACCGTCGATCCGTCGGGGCGGACCTTGGCCAGGTCGGTGCGGGTCCAGTCGAAGACCGGCATGAAGTTGTAGCAGACGGTGGTGATCCCCTCTTCTCCGAGGGCTTCGAGGGTGGCAATGTAGTTGTCGATCCACTTGTCCCGGTTCTCGTTGCCGATCTTGATGTCGTCGTGGATGTTGACACTCTCGATGCCCAGGACCTTCAGCCCTGCTGCCTCGACCTCGTCCTTGAGCGCCTTGATGCGCTCTCGCGGCCAGACTTCTCCGGCGGGAATGTCATATAGAGTCGTGATAACTCCCTCGACTCCAGGGATTTGTTTGATCTGTTCCAAAGTGACGGTATCGTGCTTTGAGCCGAACCAGCGCAGGGTCATATGCATCATGGTGGGTCCTCCGTAGGTAGTATACTCCTATTCTAACATACTAATATATCAGAAACAATAGGCAGACCCTGCCTTGTGATACGACTCTTGTGTCACCGTCGGTCTCCCATGACCAGCATTGATGAGGTGCGGTCGAGAAAGAGGGAGCACTCGCGCTTGGTCCGCAGGGCCGAGGCGGGGGAGTAGGGGGAGATCTGGTCGTAGAGGCACATCGCCACCGCCCGGGCCTTTCGCTGGTCGGGGACCGAGCAGATCACGTGGCGGGAGTGCAGCATATGCCTCACCGACATGGTGATGGCCGCTGTCGGCACCTCCTCGAGGGTAGAGAACCACCCCTCCCCGACCTGCTGTCGCCTGCACCGTTCATCGAGCTGGACGATGATATAGGGGTCGGTGGTGTTGAAGTCGGCAGGTGGGTCGTTGAAGCCGATGTGCCCATTCTCACCGATGCTGAGGAAGGCAACGTCGATCTGCGCTCCCCGGCTGAGTGCATTGAGGCGGGCCACCTCGGCCTCCAGGTCGGCCGCATCCCCCTGCACCTCATGGTAGGCCTTGAGGGTGTCGACCCGCTTGATGAAGCGGGTTTGCAGGTAGTAGCGGAATGAGGAGGGGTGGGATGGGGAGATGCCCACATACTCGTTTAGACCGAAGGCGGTCACCTTGGACCAATCGAGGTCGCTTTTGCACAGGTGGGCATAGAGGGAGAACTGGCTCAATCCGGTGCCCACCGCAATGGCCGCCTCGCCTCGCTCCTCGATTGCCTGCCTGATGAGGTTGATGCCGAGCTTGGACGCTTCGAGGCCCAAGTCGTTCTTGTCTTCGCAGATGATGATACGCATTAGAGGAAGGCCTCCTCGAGGCTTGGGTGGAGGAGATTCCACGATTCGGTGGAGAGGGTGAGCTGCTTGGTGGCGTTGCGGGCTTTGTAGGGGGAGAAGTACTTCTCAAGCCCAATGGCCTCCCCGGCAAGGTTGATGACCATCTTTGAGTAGTGGAACCGGGCCATCTGGCGGCTGAAGGCGTCGAAGAGGAGCCTGAAGAGGCCGAGGCCCCGGTAGGGCTTGGCAACGGTGAAGAAGGGGACGTGCACCACATCATCGGTGATCGGGGTGTAGAGCAGGATGGCGGCAAGGCTGCCATCACAGGCGCGGGCGACCATGTAGTGTTCGATCCGTTCACACTCCAATTGGCGGGAGAGGAGCAGCGAGCCGATCCGATCCTCATCGGACCCTTCGTGCATCTCGTTGAGTGTGGCTTGGATGAGCGCTTCCATCTCGTCGGTCGGAAGGCCTTCATACGCACTGTAGGAGAAGTCCTCCAGCAGGATGTCCTCGGCATACTCCTCCGGTTCGGGTGGCAGGTGCTCGAGGGAGAGGGCGCCTTCAAGCTCCCGGTACCAGCTGACGACGACCCGCTTGAGCTGCTCGTCCTTGAAGGTGTACCACTTGCGCTCGAGGATCGGTTGCTCGGAGAGCTCGTCCTTGAACTTGCGAAAGACCCCCTTGCCGCTCTCGAGCGCTGAGATGAGCCGCCTCTGGACAGCGGGGTTGCGGACTGTGCTGGCAAACTTCTCCATCAGGCGGAAGCCGTCTGTCGGTGTCCAGTCGGGGATGGGCAGGAAGCGCTTGCTGGCGTTATCCTCAACGCCCTCCTCCTCGAGGATGTAGGATCGCTCATCTTCGGTGATCAGCTGTTCGTTCTTCAGGTCGATGAAATATGAGGTGACCTGGTCTTCCATTGAAAAGATGATTGAATCAAGCAGGGCCTCGCTCAGGTGGGGCATCTGGTACTGAGATGATGAGTCATTCATATGTATAGTATACGCGTGCCGAACCGCCCTGGCTAGCCTTGTGTTATTTGGAGGACAGGGCTCAGTTGACAATAGGGCCAAAAGATACGACTATTATCGGTGTAATTTGTATTATGAAACGAGGAGTATATTCATGAGCATTATTGAGTTTATCGAGGCAAGAGAGATCATCGATTCGAGAGGTAATCCCACCGTTGAAGTAGATGTCATCCTCGAGGATGGATCGATGGGCCGTGCAGCAGTCCCCTCCGGCGCTTCCACTGGGGTGCATGAGGCTGTCGAGCTGCGTGATGGAGATAAGAACCGCTACGGTGGCAAGGGTGTCCTGAAGGCAGTGGACAATGTCAACGACATCATCGCTGCTGAGCTCGAAGGCATGGATGCTCTCGATCAGGTTGCGCTCGACCGTGCAATGATTGCTTTGGATGGTACTCCCAACAAAGCCAAGCTTGGTGCCAACGCAATTCTCGGTGTCTCCATGGCAGTTGCCCGTGCGGCAGCCGAGTACCTCGGCCTCCCGCTCTACAAGTACCTGGGCGCCTTCCACAGCTGCGTCCTCCCCGTTCCGATGGCCAACATCCTCAACGGCGGAGCCCACAGTGACAACAAGGTCGACTTCCAGGAGTTCATGGTCATGCCGATCGGCGCACCGAACTTCAGAGAGGGGCTCAGGTGGACCTCCGAGGTCTTCCATTCCCTGAAGGCAGTCCTCAAGGCCAAGGGGTACAACACCAGCGTCGGTGACGAGGGTGGCTTTGCCCCGGACCTGCAGTCCAACGAAGAGGCCCTTGAGGTCATCGTGCAGGCCATCGAAAAGGCAGGCTACACGACTGGTCGTGACGGTGACTTCATGATCGCCCTTGACCCTGCAGCCAGCGAGCTCTACGATTCCAAGAGCAAGACCTACACCCTCAAGTGGACCACCGGTGAGAAGCTCACCAGTGCCCAGATGGTGGATCTCTGGGAGGATTGGGCGAACCGGTATCCGATCATCTCCATCGAAGATGGCATGGATGAGGATGACTGGGAGGGCTGGAAGATGCTCACCGATCGCATCGGCGACCGCGTCCAGCTTGTCGGCGACGACCTCTTCGTCACCAACAGCGAGCGTCTGAAGATGGGTCTTGAGAAGGGCGTAGCCAACTCGATCCTCATCAAGGTCAACCAGATCGGTACCCTCACCGAGACCTTCGAGGCCATCGACCTTGCCAAGCGCAACGGCTATACCTCGATTGTCAGCCACCGCAGTGGTGAGACTGAAGACAACTTCATCGCCGACCTCGTCGTGGCCCTTGAGACCGGACAGATCAAGACCGGTTCGATGAGCCGCTCCGACCGCCTTGCCAAGTACAACCAGCTGCTTCGCATCGAGGACTACCTCGGCGATACCGCCAAGTACGCAGGCCGGGACGCATTCCGGGTCCTCTGACCAACACCGTTCATACCGATACTTCAGGCCACCGCGAGGTGGCCTGAAGATTTATTGGGTCATGTGCTTCCTGATGGCTTGCAGCTACTCTACGAGGCATCCCCCTTACACTCTGATGCCTCCCTCTCCCGTCCGGTCACCAGGGCCACAACAGCGAGGCTTATGATGAGTTGGACCAGGTCGGCTGCGCTTCCCGGCAGGCGGTGGGAGAAGAAGAGGGAGTGGCTCGGCAGTGATGAGTTGCTGTAGTTGGCGAAGATGGCGACAAAGAGGTTGTTGGCTGCATGCACACCCACCGCTACCTCAAAGCCTCCGTTCCTGAGCGAGAGGTAGGTGATGGTAGCTGCAAAGATGGCATAGTAGAGCAGGACAATGGTACGGTTCGAGCCTTGGGTGACCTCCTGGTTTGAGAGGTGGGGGAGGGTGAAGAGGGCTGCGCTGACAAGGGAGACGAGGGCGCTTGGCTTCAAGCTGGAACCTTGGATGAAGCGCACCGGCAAGATTCGAAAGAGCAGCTCCTCACTGGTGGTCTGGATCGGCGTGATGATGAGGGCGGCAACGATGAAGGGGATGCGCGTGGCAAGCGGCCCTGGATTGTAGATGATGAGTCCAGGATCGGCCATGGCGGTTGCAAGCAGGAAGAGCAGGTGGGTGGCCAGATAGGCACCGAAGCCGAGCCAGAGTGGTTTCTGCCGTATCCGCCTGTGATCGGTCATGATTGTGGAGAGATCGGTATGCAGGATGAAGCGCAGTGAGAGGAGCAGGCCCGCCGCCATTGCGAAGAAGGGGAGGTTGGCCGCAATGTAGGGTGGCGTCCAACTGCCAAGGAGGCGCACAAGGTTGAGACCGAGGACGAGCCAGCAGGCGAGGCTGAACACCATGGTGAACAGGAGGCGGGCTCTCCATTGGGCGGGGTCGGATTCTATGCGCTTCATTGATCATCATCCTAGCTCCAAACATGGTATACTGCAACGACTATGGATAAACGAGCTTATGTATTCAGTGCATTTGAAACCGGGGCAGTGTGTGTCTTCCCGACCGAAGCGGCAGCCAGGTCAGCGCTCACAGACTACGCACTCCACTCGAAGAGGGGCTCGATCCTCCGGGACCGGGCTATCTCCTTCGATACCTTCCGCTCCCGCTTTCTCTCCCACTCTCTGACCCAGACGCCTACCAACACCCTCATCCGCCAGCTCTTTGTCCACCAGCTCATTGAAGGGGGAGTACCACTCTCCCGGCTGGTCAATGCCCGCTACCCCCAGTCGTTCCAGCGCCTTGAGCGAACCATCGCCGCCATGCTGCCTGCCCTCAAGCTCGTCGTCGACGACAGCGAGCTGATCGACCGCCTCGATGGCGCGCTGAAGGCCGATCTCCTCCTCCTCTACCGTGAGTACACGCGCTTCATACAGGAGCACCAACTCTTCGAGCCACGCTGGGTCGGGGCAAGCCTCCCGCCCGATTGGGATACCTCCGTGCGGTACCTCATCCTCTACAGCGATACCATCGCGCACAGCGAATCCCTGCTCGATGAGATAGGGCGCCCGGCCAATATCGAAGTGTGGCCCACGAGGCAGGCTTTGTTGGCTCCGCTTACGGTCTACCCCAACCATCTGCAGGAGATCCGCTCGACGCTGAGGACCATCCGGCGGATGCTGGAGGAGGGGACAGCCTGCCATGAGATCACCATTGGCTGTGCCTCCGCCGACACCCTTGTGCCGATCCTCGCTGAGGAGGCGGCCCACTACGACATCCCCCTCTCCATCCGTGAGGGGCGGAGCCCGCTCACCTACCCGGGGGGACGCTTCCTGCTGCGCCTGAGTGAGGTCTACGATGACTCCTTCAGCCTTGAGAGCCTCAAGGCCCTGCTGCTCGACCCCTCGGTACCATGGGCCGACGAGGAGGTCGCCCACCGCTTCATCCGCCGTGCAGTCGACAAATCAATCTTTGAGGGCTCGGTCCATCAGAGTGACCAGTTCATCGAGCGGCTCCAACACCGGGAGTTGGTAGGGTGGTATCGGGATCTGAAAGAGAGCATCACCGGGATTGTCGAAGCGGAGAGTACGGGTGAGCTCAGACGGAAGCTCAACCACTTCCAGGACACCTACTTCGTCAGTGACCAGTGGCATGGAAGCACAGGGGAGGAGGTCTACTCCTTCTGCCTCGATGCCATCGCCGAGATCGATCAGGCACTCATTATCACCGGTACGACCTCCTACAAACGGCTCTTCAGCTGGCTTATCACCACCCTGAGGGCCAAACGCTACGTCTTTCAGCAGAGGGATGGCGGCATCGCCGTCTATGGGTGGCCGCAGGTGGCGACCATGAACAGCGCCCACCTCTTTGTCATCGGCTTGGACCAGGAGGGCGCCGCTGTCGTCGATCGTCCGCTCTCCTTCCTCCCCGATGAGGAGGAGCGGGGGGCGAGCGACACCACCATGGCCCACCTGGTCGCAGTCTCCGAGCCGGTGGAGTCGGTGCACCTCTCCTGTCACCTGCGCCGCTATGAGGGGGAGACCCTGCCGCCGGCCCCCTTCTTTGAACAGGACAAGCTGGTGGAGCTGAAGACGAGCCTCTTGATCGATGACGACCCCTACGTGGCAGAGCTGGCCCTGTGGCGGGGAGAAGCGGTCGGGAAGGGCCGCCCGCTTCCCTCCCAGAGAGCGTGGTTTGACCGTGCGCGCCTGGCGACCCTCAAGGCCCGCAGTGATGACTACACCCGCCACCCCATCCACCCATCGCTGGTCGGGCGCCTTAAGAAGGAGCATGACGGGGAGCCGTTGCTGGAACTCTCGGCAACCAAGATCGACCTCTTCGACCGCTGTCCCTACGCCTTCCTCGCCCGCTATCTCTTGAGAATCAACGAGGAGGAGTGGGAGAGCTCCCTGGTCGACCATCGCCTCATCGGGACCTTGGAGCACCTGGTGCTGCAGCGCTTCTTCTCTTCGGCCAATCCCTTTGACAGCACGAAGGAGGAGGAGTACCGCCCGATGCTCCTCGCCCTCTTCGACGAAGCTCTTGTCGAAGTCTTTGGAGAGCGGGGCCCGACCCCATCGATCAGGGCGTGGATCGTGGGTGCCCACCGACATCTGCTTTTGGCAATCCTGGGCGAGGAGCGGCGCCACCATGACGGGGAGCGTTCCGTCGGTTTCGAGACCGAGCTCACGCACACCGAGGGGGGACTCTACCTCAACGGGCGGATCGACCGGATCGTTGAGCGGGCCGGCGGCGAGCATGGTGTCATCGACTACAAGAAGGGTGCGCCGCCGATGCGCAAGATGAGCGAGCGTCCACAGAGTTACCAGCTCTCCCTCTACCAGCGCCTGGTTGAGGCGGAAGGAGGGGCCGTGTGCACCTCCGCCTCATACTACAGTGTCAAGGAGGGGCGGTACTTCCCCCTCTGGGATGGGGCGGAGAGTGAGGAGGCAACCCTCTCGCGCGATGTGCTGGATTGGCGCCTTGATACCCTGGGTACAGCCGTCGACCGAGGAGAACTGATGGCAACCCCATCACCAAAGAGCTGTGAGGGGTGTGAATACCGACCCCTCTGCCGTAGGAGATATCTAGCCCCATGATGAGCTTCGACCACTTCGTCGCCCAACTCCCATACCCCCCTGACGCCCAGCAGATGGCTGCCATCATGTGTGACGACAACTGTGTCGTCAGCGCAGGGGCTGGCAGTGGCAAGACCACCGTCCTCAGCTACCGGTTTATCCGCCTCGTCCTCGAGGGCAAGGCGAAGGCCGACGAGATCCTGACGCTGACCTTCACGCGCAAGGCAGCGCGGGAGATGCAAGACCGGATCTACCGCCACCTGCTGCTCTGCTCCGATGATGAGGCGGTCGCAGCCCAGGTCGCCGACTTCGGCTCTACCTCGATCGCGACGCTTGACAGCTTCTGCAGCACCATCGTCAAGCTCGATTCCCTCCACTACGGCATCGTCAGCGACTTCTCCATCGACGATGAGGCGACCACAAAGAGCGCCCGACAGTGCGCCAAGGCCCTGCTCGACTCCTGGCCCCAGAGTGAAGGGGCCCGGATCCTCAGCACCCTCTACTCCCCCGATCGGCTCATCGACGAGGTGTTGCTCCCCCTTGCGATCACCCATTACCCGCTTCCTCGAAGCGTCGATGAGGGTGCCGAGGCTACGATCATTGCTGAGGTTGAACGCGCCTACAGCCGGCTCATGGGGGACCTGGTAGTCATCCTTAGCCGCTATGCATCCCTCAGCGACGGGCCTGTGACCGTCGCCGAGGTTGCCAATGAGTCCTCTGCAATCCTTGACCGCCTCGCCTCGTGTGCAAGCCATGAGGAGGAGCTGGCCCTCCTATCCTCAACTATCGGCCATCGGCGCAAGCCGTCGGGTAAGAAGGGTGATCTCTTGACGATCAGCGAGAGCTGGACCGACTACCTTGAAATCCGGATGAAGGTGTGCATCGCACTCTCGACCCTTACCCAGCGGGATCGGCTCGAGGCGGTCCTCACTTTCACCTCCCGTTTCATCGAGGCGGTGCACACCAGGAAGCGGGAGAGTGGAATCCTCACCTTCGGCGATGTCGCCAACCTTGCCGTCGACATCCTGGAGCGCAACAAGGCGATCAGGCGGGCGTTCAAAGAGCGCTTCCGCTACATCATGATTGATGAGTTCCAGGACAACAACGAGCTGCAGAAGAACCTGCTCTACCTCCTCTCGGAGCGGGGCGACAGAGAGCGTGACGGTGTTCCAACCGCCGGGGACCTTGAGGGGCAGAAGCTCTTCTTCGTCGGTGATGAGAAGCAGTCGATCTACCGCTTCAGGGGAGCGGACGTCTCCGTCTTCAAGGTCCTCGGTGACGAGTTGGTCGCCAATGGGGGCAAGGCCTTCTCCTTAGCGACCAACTACCGCAGCGAACCCGCCCTGATCGAGTGGTTCAACGAGATCTTCCCCACCATCATGGCCCATGAGTGAAATACTCGACTTTGCAATCACAGCCCTCTCGTGCAGAA
>CALFMX010000269.1 GCA_937902565.1 uncultured Spirochaetales bacterium | reverse complement strand
AGGCGGTGCGGGGCTGGGAGCCGGATGCGGCGCTGGGCAACGGCGGGCTGGGGCGATGAGCGGGGTGCTGGGGGCTGTGCAGGTCTCCAACGGCTTTGCGGGCAATATCATGGTGCTCTTGAGCAAGGAGACGCTTTCAAGCTATATTGGACGACTGGAGGAGTATGAGCACATCTTTGGCTTCCACCCTCACTGGTATGTCCTTAGTGGGAATGAAGCTGCCAAGGTAGTGTTGCACAATAAGCACTGATGAAGATTCTCTTGACCAATGATGACGGATACACAAGCGAGGGCCTCACGGTTCTCGCCGATGCGCTCGTGGCCGCCGGTCACGACGTCTGGATTTGTGCCCCATCAAGTGAGCGTAGTGCCTCCAGCCACGCCATGACCCTTCATCAGGAGATCACCATCACCCAATTCGGAGCGATGCGGTACCACTGTAGCGGGACACCGGTTGACTGCATCCTCTACGCTACCCGGGCGAAGGTCTTCGACCACCACCCGGACCTGGTCATCAGCGGTATCAACCACGGCTTCAACATCTCAACCGACATCCTCTACTCGGGGACCGTCGGGGCCGCCCGTGAGGCGGCGCTCACCGGCCTCAAGGCGATTGCCATCAGCTGTAACCGAAGCGCGGATGGCAGCTTCCCCTTCGCCGAGACGGCCTCCTTCCTCGTCTCCAACCTCGACCACTTCTATAAGCTTGCCTCCCCTGAGTGCGTGATCAACATCAATGTACCGGCCCGGTCCAACGGCCTCTGGAGGAGCGGGGTGCCCGCCTACCTGGACTACCACGATGTCATCGAGCGACGCGACAGTCCCGTCGACCTCGATTCGCTGGTATTGGGTAGGCGCGGTGGTGTGGCGCCGAGCCAGCGCTGCCAGACGGAGGAGAGCGACTTCTCTCTGGTGGGCGAGGGGTACATCAGTGTCACCGCCCTGGCGATCCTGCCTCCGGTCCATGAAGAGACCCAACAACGGTTGGAGGCGATGAGCCGTGAGTAGCCGATGTTGGGAGGAGAAGTGCCACCGCTGTGGGCTCTGTTGCCATGAGAAGGTCCTCTATGGCGACCAGCTGGTCATAGACCTGGACAGCTGGTGTGAATTCTTCGATCCCAAGACCAAGCAGTGCACTGTCTATGCCGAGCGGTTCGTCCGTTCGGTACGCTGCAAGAAGATGACCCGCCTGAGGGCGATGTTCGCCCCCTACCTGGCCCCGAGTTGCGCCTACGTCGAGTGGGCCCGGCAGAAGGGGCTGCGCTTTGCCAAGGATCGGCATCTGCGCCTGATCCATAGCAAGACCTGTCCATCCGAGGATTCCGACGACCCCATATACAACGTATTCTGAGAAGAGGGCAGAGTCGATTGACGCTGTCCGGTGCGCTCACTATGTTTGTGTATGAGGGATATCAATGGAACAAACTATCATATATTTGGATAACAATGCGACGACGCCCCTCCATGAGGATGTCATCGCTGCAATGAACAGGGCCAATGAGCTCTATGGCAATGCGTCGAGCATGCACGCCATGGGCCGGGAGGCCATGGAGGCAATCGAGGAGAGCCGTCAGGCGGTACGTGACCTGATCGATGCCCCCGAGGGCTCCATCGTCTTCACCAGCGGGGCGAGTGAGGCGAACAACACCGTCTTCAACCTCTTCAGGGAGCGGATCGACCTCGGGTCGAAGCGTAATCGAATTGTCACCACGACGATCGAGCACCCCTCGATCATCGAGATGGTGGCCCACCTCAGGGAGCTGGGGTATACCATCGACCTCTGCCCGGTGGACCATACCGGTCGGGTGGTGATGGAGGAGATGGAGAAGCTGATGGGCGACGATGTGGCCCTGGTCTCGGTGATGCTTGGCAACAACGAGATCGGCACCATCCAGCCGGTGAAGGAGATCGCCCTCCTTGCCCACCACCATGGTGCCTATGTGCACACCGATGCCACCCAGGCGATCGGGAAGATCCCGGTCTCCATGGAGGAGCTGGGTGTAGACTACCTCTCCCTCTCGGCGCACAAGTTCTACGGCCCGAAGGGCATCGGGGTGTTGGCCATCAGGAAGGGTGTTCCCTTCGCCCCCTTCTTCCACGGCGGTCACCAGGAGGGGGGCAAGCGTGCCGGCACCTACAACAATACCGCCATCGTCGGCATGGGGGTCGCCGCCCGCATTGCCAGGGAGGAGCTCGAAGAGGAGAGCGCACGGCTGTGGAAGCTGAGGGAGATGCTGAGAGAGGGCATCGAGGCATCCATCCCCAACGTCGTGGTCAACGGTAGCCGCGACTACTGCCTGCCGGGAACCCTCGATGTCTCCTTTCCCCGGGCGGAGGGGGAGTCGATCCTCCTCTACCTCGATCTGGAGGGCATCATGGTCTCCACCGGCAGCGCCTGTGCCAGCGGCTCGCTTGAGCCCAGCTACGTGTTGCTTGCCAGTGGGGTGGATATAGAGCTGGCTCACGGCTCCATTCGTTTCAGCTTCGGGCGGTACAACACCGAGGACGAGGTCCACTACGTGCTGGAGAAGCTGCCGCCGATTATCAAGCGTTTGAGGGAGATGTCGATACGATGAGTAATTTCATGGCCCAATGGGTCTACAGTCCTGTTGTGAAAGACCATTTCATGAACCCCAGGAATACCTGGAGTGAAGAGGAGCACTTCGAGGCCGATGGCGTCGGGGAGGTCGGCTCCCTGGCGTGCGGTGACCAGATGCAGGTCCTCATCAAGGTGGAGAATGATCGGGTGGCTGACCTCAGGTGGCTCACCTACGGCTGCGCTTCGGCGATTGCCAGTACGTCGATGATGAGCGAGCTCGCCATCGGCATGACGCTCGAAGAGGCGTACTTCCTCTCCCCGGAGCGGATCACCGAGGCCCTCGGCGGGCTGCCGGAGCACAAGTTCCACTGCTCGGTGCTCGGGGACAAGGCCCTCAGGGCAGCCATCGATGACTACCTGAAGAAGAACGGCAAGCCCAACCCCTGGCAGAGCCAGGTCGCCAAGGTGATCTGTGAGTGCAAGCAGGTTACCGACATCCAGGTCGAGGAGCTCGTCAAGTCCAAGGAAGCGACGACGTTGGAGGAGCTGGAGAAGCTCACCGGATACGGGACGGTCTGCGGCAAGTGCAAGCCCCAGATGGCCCTGCTCTTCGACCAGCTGCAGCACCTCTACCACGTGTAAGGGACTGCATCGGAAGCGGTGCAATGACAATGAATGATGACAAGGCGGCCTTTCCGGCCGCCTTGTCCATCATCAGACGACTGAGAACTCGCTGCCGCCAATGAACTCGCGAAGCAGTGAATCCGCCGGCACCAGGGTATCGGGGATCGGATTGACGTGCTCAAGGAAGCGCAAGAGCCGGCGGGCCGTCTCATAGGCGGGTCCTGATCCGGGTTTCACCATCTTCAACAGTGGTTGGGCGTAGGTGGCGAGGACTCCGAGCTCATAGTCCAAGGCACTGTTGATCATGGCATCGGCATTGTTCTGGTAGGGGAAGATGTAGCGATCCTCCCCGCGGTGCACCGATGGCCACATGTTCAGCGTCGTCTCGGCACTCGCCCCGCGGGTGCGGAAGTCACGCACCATCCGCCTGATGATGCGGTTGTCGGTGGTGCTGATCCGGTTGTGGTCGTCGAGGTTCAATTGGGTCAGGGCCGAGATGTAGATCCGGAAGATGAGATCCTGGTCCAGGGCGGCGGTGAGGTTGGGATTCATCCCATGGATGCCCTCGATGAT
>CALFMX010000268.1 GCA_937902565.1 uncultured Spirochaetales bacterium | reverse complement strand
CTCTCCACCATGGTCGATGGCGAATTCCAGGCCATCCAGGTCAAGGGCCCCGCCTACCTCAGGGAGCGGATCTTCGGCGACGATGAGTACCTCAAGAGCCTGATCGCCGACAAGAGTGACAAGGACCTGTGGCAGATGACCCGTGGCGGTCACGACCCGCGCAAGATCTACAGCGCTTTCCAGGCGGCGGTCGAGCACACGGGCGAGCCGACGGTCATCCTCTTCAAGACCATCAAGGGCTACGGGATGGGGCGTGGAGAAGCCTCCATGGGAGCCCACAACGTAAAGAGCATGGACAAGGAGTCGCTGCTCGCCTTCCGTGACAGCTACCACGTCCCCCTCGGCGACGATGAGGTGGAGGCCCTGCCCTTCATCAAGCCCGCCCCCGATAGCCCCGAGGCGGCGTTCCTCAGACGGCGGCGGGAGATCATGGGCAGAGCGGTACCCTCCCGAACCGAGACCGATGAACAGCTACAGATCCCCGACCTCGGCGAATTCAGCGAGATGATCGCATCAACCGGGACGCGGGAGATCTCCACGACGATGGCGTTTGTGCGCATGCTCACCAAGCTGGTCAAGGACAAGCACATCGGCGATCGCATCGTGCCCATCATCCCCGATGAGGCGCGTACCTTCGGCATGGAGGGACTCTTCCGCCAGATCGGCATCTATGCCCCCCATGGGCAGCTCTACGAGCCGGCCGACAGCGAGGAGCTGATGTGGTACCGTGAGGACGCCAAGGGGCAGATCCTTGAGGAGGGCATCACCGAAGCGGGTGCCACCGCCTCCTGGATCGCCGCAGCGACCAGTTATGCCAACCACCATCTCACCATGGTCCCCTTCTACACCTTCTACTCGATGTTCGGCTTCCAGCGCGTGGGCGACCTCTTGTGGGCCGCCGGGGACAGCCGGGCCAAGGGCTTCTTGATGGGAGCGACCGCCGGGCGGACGACCCTGCTCGGCGAGGGGCTGCAGCACGAGGATGGCCACGGTCTGCTTCTGGCGGCCACCATCCCCACCATCCAGGCCTACGATCCTACCTTCTCCTATGAGCTGGCCGTCATCGTCCAGGATGGCTTGAAGCGGATGTACCAGGACAAGGAGGATGTCTTCTACTACATCACCTTGATGAATGAGAACTACAGCCATCCTGAGATGCCAAGCGGCGTCGAGGAGGGCATCCGACGCGGTGCCTACCTCTTCCGGGAGGGTAAGAAGAGCGCCAAGAAGGCCCAGCTGATGGGAAGCGGCACCATCTTGCGTGAGGTCATCGCCGCCAGCGACCTGCTCAAGAGCGAGTTCGGCGTCGAAAGCGACGTGTGGAGCGTGCCCGGCATCAACGAACTGCACAAGGATGGCATCGCTGTCGAGCGGTACAACCTCACCCATGAGGAGCAGAAGGTACCCTATCTGACCCAGATCATGGAGGCTCATACCGGGCCGGTGGTCATCTCCACCGACTACATCAGGGCATACGCAGAGCAGATCAGACGTCTGATTCCCAGTGACTCGATCACGATCCTGGGCACCGATGGCTTTGGCCGTAGCGACACCAGGGAGGCGCTGAGGCGCTTCTTTGAGGTTGACCGCTACTACATCGCCCTCGCCGCCCTCAGGGGTCTGGGCGAGCACAAGAAGGCAGAGGCGCTGATCAAGAAGTTCAACATCGACATCGACAAGAGCAATCCCCTCTTGAGTTGACCCAAGGAGTATGAGCATGGCAATCAAACAGATAACCGTACCCCATCTCGGAGACTTCAGTGACATTCCGATCATCGAGGTCTACGTCAAGGAGGGCGATAGCGTCGCCGCCGATGACTCGCTGATCGCCTTGGAGAGCGCCAAGGCGGTCACCGACATCCCCAGCCCCTATAGCGGCACCATCGTCAAGCTGCTGGTCAAGGAGGGGGACCTTGTCTCCGAGGGCTCCCCGATCGCCGAGATCGAGGTAGCAGAGGGGGAGGCACCACCCCCGCCAGAGGTGAAGCAGGAGGAACCAAAGAGAGAAGCACCACCGGCTACGAAGAAGCGGCTGCACAGGGTCTGCTTGCCGGTCTGAACGC
>CALFMX010000267.1 GCA_937902565.1 uncultured Spirochaetales bacterium | reverse complement strand
CCCTTGGGGGCATCTTCGGCAGAGACGAGCTTGGGGTTGTAGACGATGACCATCGGGTCGATGGTAGTACCGTGCCAACGGTTGCCGGCATCACGGGTCTCGGGAAGGACCTTGTCCATGTGGGCATGTTCGTAGGGCTCAAGCAGGTCGACGATGACCTGGTAGGAGTCCGACCCGCCGCCCCAGAGCACGTCCCCAAGGGGATTGTCCTTCTCGGCACGGATGCGGGAGACCAGCTCACCGGTTCCTGCACCGACCAGGTTCACCTTGATACCGGTCCGGTCCTGGAACTCCTTGATGATTGGGTCGGTCCAGTCTGCTGCGTGCGAATAGTAGAGGGTCAGCTCGTTTGATGCACTCTTTGCCTCGCTCTGCCCAGCGGCAAAGAGAGCAAACGGTAACGCCATGAGGGCTACCAATAGTAGTGTGGTTACTTTCTTCATACGGTTATTCTCCTTTTTGATCAGATTCAGATAGCAACTTTATTCTAAAACCCGATCTGTGAGCAAACAAGGAGACAAAACAGCAAAGATGTGGACAGAAAGGAAACGAGGGCACCAAAAGATGGACAAACCCCTACTAAATGACTAGGCACGCCTCAGCACCACATTGAGCCACCGCTCCCCGGCCCGCTCCGCCCTCAGATCGGTGCTGTGGTGCACGGTCACTATCGAGAAGAGGCCCAGTCCCTCTATAAATGAGGTGAACGACTGAGCAGTGTAGCAGGTAAAGAGACGGGAGCCACTCTCAAAATCTTCCTCCCGCTCCTTGAAGGAGACGTAGAGGATGCCATTGCGCCTCAGGGCGCAATGGAGACGGAAGAAGACATCACCCATCTCACTGCGAGGGACATGGAGCAGGGACGCCGATGCCCAGATGCCATCATAGCGGTCATGGTCATCAAGATCCTGGAAACGTAGACAGCGAACAGGAAGGCCGGTCAGATTTCGGGCAGCCTTCACCATCTCGTTGCTGGCATCGAAGGCGTCCACAGCATATCCAAGAGAGAGAAACGCAGCACTATCACGGCCACTGCCACAGCCTGCATCAAGGATAGAGGCCCCCTCTTCAAGATGGGGCAGGAAGAGTGCGTACTGCTCCCCCATATCCACAGAGACGGTCCCCTGTATGTACTGCTCGGCGTGCTGGTCATAGTAGTTCATCGCCCAACCCTCCCAACTCCTCATAGTACTCACGCAGGTGCTCCTGCAGCAAGGTTGTAAGATCGGTCCGTTCTTGCTCTGAGAGGTTCTCAAAAAGGATAGGATTGAAACCGATCAAATCGTTTGCGCTCGAATTTCTCGAAGGGGTTTGCCAGCATATTGCGCTTTACCGCTACCGGGTCTTGGAGAAACTTATCGGTGTAGATACAGGAAGGACGATCGACAACAAGGTGTTGCTCGTGTCGCCGCAGGTAGAAGCCACGGTACTCCTCGACGATGGTATCGATGGGTGCTTCTCCATGGGAATCGACGTGTTTGAGCATCGCCAGCATGAAGATGATCTTGAAGGAGAAGGTGTAACTCTTCTCATCGATGAAGGCAAAGAAGTCCTCCTTCATCGTCTCCTCGTCGTGGACTGAAAGATTCTTTATCTCCCGGATGGTCTGAAGCGAATCAGGGTGGAAGAAGAGGAGGTTCCGGCGCCCCATGGGCAGGACAAGGTCGGCTTCGACCTCTCCCTTCCTGACCCAGCTCTTGAGAGTGGACGTGCCGATGAAGAGCTCGCGGGCGCTCTGCTCTTCATCCAGATACCCGGCGTACTGCTCCTCAAAGGTGGTGATATCCACCGGTACCAGCGCCCTCACCTCCTCGGCGAGGCCCAGAACCTCAACGATATCGCCAACCTGGTAGGTTCGCCCCACATCGCCAAAGGGTACGTAGTATGGGAGGGAGAAGAGGGAGTGCACCGACCAGGGCCGTGCCAGCGCTCCATACTGGTCGACGACGTCGATGACGTAGAGGGCACTCTTGCGCTCACTCCGGCGCAGCCCCCTGCCCAGCTGCTGCTGGTAGAGGACCTTGGAGAGGGTCGGGCGAGCCATCACCAGGACCTCCACCTCCGGTACATCCCACCCCTCGCTGAGCAGATTGCACGAGCAGAGGAATTGCAAATCTCCAAACCTGAACTCATGGACGATATCATCGACATTTCGGGTTGCCCCGGTGATCGAGCGAGCCCTCATTCCCTTGCTCTGGAGGAGCGCCTCCATCTGTCGGGTGTGGGCAACGTTGACACAGAAGATGATCCCCTTCTCACCCCCGGTGAAGTAGGTGGCCAACACATCGGCGATGAGGTGGTTGCGAGAATCGACACGGATGGTTCGTTCAAGGTCGGCGTTGATGAACTCCTTGCCGTTGAAGCGCACCCGCTCAAGGCTGAGGTTGGTCTCGATCCGGTAGGCGTGTATCGAGGCAATGATCCCCTTCCCCATCGCCTCCTGGAGGGTAAGGTTGGTCTTGTAGGAACCAAAGACCTCCTCAAGCCGTTGGTTATCGAGGCGCTCTGGCGTAGCGGTAAGCCCGATGAGGAAGTCACACTGCCAGTATTGCAGGCTCCGCCGCGTCACCGGAGCGACGGCATGATGGGCCTCGTCAAAGACGATGTAGGAGAAGTGGTCGGGGCCTACCCGCCTCTGCAGTGACCAGAGCAGGTGGTAGGTACCGACGACCGCCTGAGAGTCGATGTCATCACCGACGGTGATGGGCAGTCTCTCAAGCCGCCCCACCCAGTCACTGACGATCCTCAGCGATGGTGCGACGACAAGGATACGGGCTGTGGGATGCGCCTTCAGGTACCGCTTCAGGTCCTCCTCCACGATCAGCGACTTGCCGGTGGCGGTGGGAAAGACCTTGAGAACGGCGTGTGGAGGAGGGCTCTGGCTTCGGAGCTTCTCGATCTCCGCGAGTGCATCGACCTGGTGGTCGTAAAGAGAGAATGGGCGTTCAGCCAACAGCCCCACCCCCTTGAACGCAGACCGGTTGCCGAAGAAGGAGCGGATCTGGTCGTCGATGAGGTCAGGGTAGGCAAGATCCATCGAGGAGAAGCGGAAGAGACGGATACCGCGGTAGGCTGCACTGTTCTGCTTCTCCAATTGCGTGCGGTATGCGCTCCTGCCGATGAGCTGCGGATGGTGATAGGTCACCCCGTTCTCTTCGACTGCTATCATCATCCCGTCTCGATACTCGACCAGATAGTCGAGAGCGAAGGTCTCGCCGCCGAGGGAAGGTATTGGATACTCACGATTGAGAAACTGCAAGGCATCGCTGCCGTAGACCTCACAGAAGCGCTCC
>CALFMX010000266.1 GCA_937902565.1 uncultured Spirochaetales bacterium | reverse complement strand
GCCCTCACCTTCGGCATGTCGGCAGGCATCATGGCGGCGGTAAAGCAGAACTCCTGGGTCGATTACCTCAGCATGGGGGTGGCGGTCATAGGCATCTCCATACCGCTCTTCGTCATCGCCCCGGTGCTCCAGCTCTTCTTCGCCATGAAACACAAGTGGCTGCCCACCAGCGGATGGTACACCACCGGCGAGGGGTGGAAGTCGGTCATCCTGCCCGCAGTCTCCCTCTCCTTCGCATACTTTGCCGATATCGCGCGCCTGACGCGCTCCTCGATGCTCGAGACGCTGCGTAGCGACTACATCCGTACCGCCAAGGCGAAGGGGATGAAAAGTTCATCCATCATCTTCAAGCATGCGATGAAGGGGGCGATGCTGCCGGTAGTCAGCTACCTCGGGCCGGCCTTCGCCGGTATCATCACCGGCTCGATCGTCGTCGAGCAGATCTTCCGTGTCCCGGGCCTGGGCAAGTTCTTCGTGCAGAGCTCGTTCAACCGTGACTACACCCTCATCGTCGGGGTCGTCATCGTCTATTCGGTCATTCTGATCTTCATGAACTTCATCGTTGATCTTGTCTATGCACAGCTTGATCCCCGGATCACGTACAAGTAGGAGAAGACGATGAACTTGAGTTTGAAAAAGCATGAAGAGCAGGCCATCAATGAGTTTGACCAGGTGGTCGTCGGCAACAGCCTCACCAAGGACGCCTGGAGGCGTCTGAAGAAGAACAAGATGGCGGTCATCGGCATGATCGTCGTCATCCTCTACTCCCTGCTTGCCGCATTCGCGATGTTTCTGCCGATCCACCCCTACGACCAGATCATCCTCGACCACCGCCACCTACCCCCCTCCCTCTCCAAGAGCGCCGGCACCCTGATGATGGATGCCCGGCTCAAGGATCTCTACTTCAAGGCATGGAAGGGCGGTTCACTCGTCGTCACCGAGGAGCAGTCGGCACAGATCAAGCGATGGATCGCTGCCAACGAGACCAACAAGGTCTGGGACTTCTGCCTTGAGGAGGGGGAGCGGCAGCGCGAAGCGGGCCTCTTCAGCTTCAACGCCGCCGACACACGTACCATCGAACGCCTCCAGGATAAAATCGACACCGAGTTCCTCATCAATGTCGACAAGATCCTCTATACCGACCCTGATACCCACAAGACCCATAACCTCGCCAAGATGAACCAGGAGGAGATTCTCCTCATCTACGCCGACCTCCTCGGCGTCGACGTGTCCATCGTCGAGACCCAGGTCCAGGATGAGGTGAAGAGCCAGGTCCTCAACAACTACAAGGCTTCCACCCCCGACCTCAGCGCCGAGGAGTACGAGGCGAACCTCGTCCTTGAGCTGCAGACCCTCGGGGAGAAGGGCATCGCCAGCATCGCCAAGACCAACCTGCTGGGCAAGATGCAGACCACCATCACGCGCACGGCAGAGCGGGAGCTGAAACGTGAGATCAGCGAGGGGAGCGCCCAGTTCCCCATCGACCGGAGCATCACGATCAACGAGTCGATCAAGGCTGAGATCACCGCGACCAAGAAGCACGACCGGCGCTACATCCTCGGCACCGACTACAGCGGTCGTGACATGCTCAGCCGGATCATCTACGGCGGGCAGGTCTCCATCGCCATCGGTCTGATCGGGTCACTGACCAGCGTCCTGATCGGTATCATCCTCGGCGCCATCGCCGGCTATGTCGGCGGCAAGGTCGACTTCATCCTGATGAGGATCGTCGACATCATGTATGGCCTGCCCTACATGCTCCTGGTCATCATCTTCATGGCAATCTTCGGCCGTAACATCATGAACCTCTTCGTCGCCCTTGCGATGGTCAGCTGGCTGACCGTTGCCCGGATGGTGCGTGGACAGATCATGAGCCTGAAGAACAGCGAGTACGTCGAAGCGGCGCGCTCCATGGGTGCCTCGACCGGACGGATCATCTTCCGCCACATGGTGCCCAACTCACTCTCGGTAATCATCGTCTACTCGACGTTGCGCGTACCGGCATTCATCATGCAGGAGTCCTTCCTCTCCTTCCTCGGCCTCGGAGTGCAGGCACCGTTTGCCTCTTGGGGATCGCTGGTCGGCGACGCGGTCAACGGCATGACCCTCTACCCCTGGAAGCTCATCTACCCCGCCATCGCGATGACGATCTTCCTCTTTGCGATGAACTTCTTCGGTGACGGCCTGCGTGATGCCTTTGACCCGCAGTCCAAGAACCAGCTCTAGGAGGAGCGCAGTGAATCTGAAACCAGATGCAAAGGTCGTCCTCGAAGTGAAGGACCTCCAAACATACTTCAAAACCGATGCCGGTATCGTCAAGGCGGTGGATGGTGTCTCCTTCAAGCTCCATGAGGGGGAGACGCTGGGCATCGTCGGCGAAAGCGGCAGTGGCAAGAGTGTCACCAACCTCTCGGTGATGCGCCTGATCCCCTCCCCTCCGGGAAAGGTGGTCGGAGGCCAGGCGTTCTTCGAGGGCAGTGATATCCTCGCCCTCAGCGAGAAGGAGATGCGCAAGATACGCGGTGCCAAGATCTCGATGATCTTCCAGGACCCGATGACCAGCCTCAACCCCTTCCTCCGCATCAGTACCCAGATGGTCGAGACCCTCCGGCTTCACAACAAGGAGCTCTCCAAGGAGGAGGCCCTAGAGCGGTCGATCGAGATGCTGCATTTGGTGGGCATCCCCAACGCGGAGAAGCGGGCTCCTTGGCCGAAGGGGTCATCGCCGCAGAGAGGGATGGGCGATTCGTCCGTTACAGGCTC
>CALFMX010000265.1 GCA_937902565.1 uncultured Spirochaetales bacterium | reverse complement strand
ACCTTCCTCTGTGCCGGCTTGGGTGGCCCCGCCTCCTTTGCCTTCACGCTCACCTTCATCGATGAGCTGCTTGCACTCTTCTTCTCAGCCATCGGTGATCTCACCTGTGCGGCTCAGGAGCGACTCGATCTGCCGTCGTTTCTCTTCGATCGAACCATCGAGCTGGACGATCTGGCGATGGGCGCTCTCCATGGAGGAGCGCAGGTGGGCGATGCGCCGCATCTCCACCTCGATCTGGGCGGTCAGCTCCTCGGCCTTGACCTGGTTGCCCAGAGAGTGGATCTCCTGCTCCAAGGCGACGATCCGGTTGCGGTGCAGGCGGATCTGGTTGACCAGGCCCTCCCACCCCTCCTCCTCACTTCTGATCTCCTGCTCATAGAGGAGCCTGCCGTACTCACCCCCCTCGATCTCGCACTCCTCCTCCAGCCTTGACGCGAGCTCCTCGCTCTCTGCAAGTTTTGCCTTGGGGGCGGACACCTCCTCACTCTTGAGCTTTGCCATGGCACTCTGGTGGAGCGCAAGCTCTTCGTCAAGGTCGAGGCGGCGCGTACGCACCGATGCGAGGCTCTCTGCAAGCCCATCACTGCGGGCAAGGTCGAGGTCCCCCTCCCACCCCGCTGCAGCAAGAGCGCGGCCGGCATTGAGCAGCAGGGAAGCGAATCGACTGCGCAGGCGGTGAAGGCGTATGAGGGCGAGGCGGCGGGCAAGTGTACCGCGCCGATTCATCGCCTGGGCATTGAGGGTTTGGATGCGTTGGGCGTGGGATGCGAAGATTGGATCGCAGAGCTCGCGGCTTCGAGGTGGCAGGGTGCCAAAGCCATACGCCTCCCATGCCATGGCGCCAAGGCGGGAGTAGATCTCCTCCTCCTGCTGGCCGAGGGCCTTGATATCCGCCTCGATCTCCCCGATCTTGCGCGAACGATCCTCGATCTGGCGGATGTACCCGGCGATCTGCTCCCGGGAGTGTACGGCTCGCTCCCACTCCTCCAACACCTCGCTGTAGCGTCTTCTCTGCTCGATGAGCGCAACGGACCTCGCCTCCCCCCCTCCCTCAATGCCGAGACGGCCAAGATCGCAGTAGAGGGAGGCGAGATCCTCCTCATGGGTGGAGATCTGTCGTCGCTTGTACGCAATCTCTTTTTGCAGGTTCGCCATACGCCGATAGTACCACAGCTTGTGGGAAGAGAGCAAAGTGTAGACAGGGGTTTTGGCTTTCCTTGACAAAGGGAGAAGAGGTTCGGTATCCTGAACAGTGAATTGAGATGGGACACAATGCACGAAAGGAGCAGTTGTTCCTGCCACTTCATGGGCAGGCGATGCTCTTGTGTGTGCCGATACCAACGGTCCCCCTGAGAGGAGAAGCTTCGTTCTGTCCAGCGCCAACCGGCCTACGGGCTCCATCCGCTCACCACGTCCATTACCCAAGCCCTCTCCGGCACACAGGGGGCAAATCATCACCAAGGAGACATGCTCATGGATAACAACAACAAGAGCAAGCCGAACGAAGACCTTGTAATCGGGACCATTCAAGTATTGAGTGGCAAAACCAAGGCTGACCCAAACCCCGATGAACTGGAGAGTCTTAAAAAACTGATCAAGAAGAATGTTCCCTTCATGCTGCGCGGTTACTTCACCGCCTACCTGCTGAGGGAGATTCTCCAGGCCAACACCCCCAAGCGCACGACGAAGAGCGCCCCGGCAAAGACTGCGAAGAGCGAGAGCCCCGTAGCCCAGAAGGAGAAGGCACAGCCGAAGGAGGCGAAAGCCCGCCAGGAGCGCCCGCTTCCCGAGGGGGCACGCACCCTCTACCTGAACATCGGCAAGATGAAGCGCCTCTACACCAAGGAGCTGAGCCAGATCCTCCAGGATGAGCTCGGCATCGGGCAGGACGAGATCTTCTCGATCCGCATCCATGACAAGTACTCGTTCATCAGCATGAGCGAGGCCAACTGCGAGAAGGCGATCGCCACGCTCAACGGCAAGGAGATCAAGGGGCGCACTGCCGCCATCACCTACTCGAACAAGGAGTAGACCATGTTCGTCCAGCGCCTTGTCACCGGCCCCTACCAAACCAACTGTTACCTCCTCGGCGACGAGGAGACACAGAGTGCCTGGATCGTCGACCCGGGCAACGACAGCGATCTGATCATCAGTGAGATTGAACGCTACGGGGTCAGGCCGATTGCCATGCTCTTCACCCACACCCACTGGGACCACATCACCGCCGCAGGACCGCTTGCGGTACGATACCCCGACCTGGAGGTATTGGTGAGCGAGGAGGATGCCCCCTATCTGGGGAAGAGCGGGTACGAGAAGGTGCGCCGCGTCTGCTTCGACCGCCGTTTCCTCGCCCTCTATGATGAAGACTTGAAATTGCTGCCCGAACCAACCGGATTCCTCGTCGATGGACAGATTCTGGAGGACAGCAAACTCACCGTCATCAAGACGCCGGGCCACACCCCCGGGGGAGTCTCCTTCTACCATGAGGATGGTCAATTCGTCCTCACCGGAGATACCCTCTTCGCCGGCTCGATCGGCCGTACCGACCTGGGAGGTGGCTCGATGAAGGAGTTGTTGGCAAGCTGCAGGCGACTGTTGGCCCTTGACGGCCAAACCCAGGTGCTCCCCGGCCACGGGCCGACGAGCACCATCGAGGACGAGCGGAGCAATCCCTTCCTCATCCACTAAAAAAACAGGCGGCCCGGACAGAGGCTGCCTGCTTTTTTCTGTACTCCTACGGGCTATCGCCTGCCGGGACTCTCCTCGGCATTCTTGCAGTCGATACACAACACAGCATAGGGAATGGCACTCAGCCGCTCCTCCGGTATTGTCTTGGAACAGCGTAGGCAGAAGCCATACTTTCCGTTTGCGATCCTCGAGAGGGCATTCTCGATCGAGCGTAGCCGGTTCGCTTCATGCTTGTTGATCGCCTCCATCTTCTTGAAGGCGATATCATCGGCTGCCACATCGATGCTATCCTTGATCCCCATCGCGTTGACCATTTCACGAAAGTCGCTGTTGTCCTCGCTCAGCTTATCCAGCAACTCCTTGCGCATTGCAAGCAGCTGCGTCTCCATCTCCTGTACAAACGTGTCAGACACAACGGACCTCCTCGTATCACAATCGAGTGCAATCGTGATTTAGTTCAATATAAGATGGGGATAAGATTGCCATATGTCAAGCTCTTTGCAGGGAAATCCGTACCAATAAGGACGGAATGTCTCAAAACAGGCTCCAAATCATCAAATCACACACAATCTACAGAAAGAAGCGCGGGTGCTCCTGGCAGAGGGCTGGAAGCAGGGACCTTCGCTCTTTTCCACCCAATTCACACCTGAACATCTCATCGGTAACGGCGAATTCCGGATGTGGTGATCTCGGTGCAACGGACACCCATCATACCCAACGCTCTCACATCATAGCAGAGCTGTATGTTTTGAGAGAGGTGTGTATACTATATGGGAAAGGAGCCCGTAGCGATGGAGAACAGACATGAGTGCAAGGTAATCGGCATAGAAGCAGATGCCATCACCCTTTTGTTGGACACTGGCAAAAAAGAGACCATATCCAAGGATCTCATACCATTCACTGTGTACCGGGGGGATACCCTCCTCGCGTACCTCGACGACAGCAACACAGTCGTCTTCGTAGAGCAAAAACCTGCAGATGAGAAGCCACAAGCCGCTGACAGGACCAACGTATATGTCACCCATGCCACAGCCCAAGGCTATGACGAAGGATCATTTTGGGGAGGATTCTTCCTTACGTTCTTCTTCCCTGTAGTCGGCCTGATAATTGCCTTGGTCATGAATAAGAAAGAGACAAGAAGAGGGGCCGTGCGGGCGATTGTAGTACAGCTGATAACATTCGCTGTATTGGTGCTGATGGGATTCTGCACGGTCTATTCATCCTATTAGCACCATAGAGGATCGGCACCCCCATATGTCCCTCTGAAAGAGCATGGGGGTTTCCCACTCCCTTGTTGATGAATAGCAAGCAATTACCACAACGGCGTACGAATTGATAGGGTCTTTACCTGTTGGTTACCAGTGCATCCCGTGTGCCTTTGTAGGCGCATGCATAAAGAATTCCAATACACCTACCCCCCTCTCTCATCACATCCTGGTTCACTCGGCTAGGCGCTGCACAGAAATCTGGACGACTAGAGGCAGATTGCCTTAAAACGGGTACCAGAACATGACATGTTTGGCAAACCGGCTATAGAGGCTGAAGGCCAACAGGAGCAGCAGGGTTGCCATGATTACATAGTCGCTCGCCGATAGACGGGACTCCATGTACCAGGTTCGCCTCTCCATGCGGCCGAAGCCACGCAGGACCATCGCATTGGTGATGACATCGATGCGGTCGAGGCTGGAGAGGACGAGGGGGGAGAGCACACGGGCCAGGGAGGAGAATCGCTTCTTGATCGGCACATCAGATGAGAGGCTCACCCCTCGTGCCATCTGGGCGTGGAGGATATGGACGTAGGTATTGGTGACCTCAGGCAGGTAGCGCAGGGCCAGGGAGACGGCGTAGCTGATCCGGTAGGAGAGGCCGAGGCGGTTCAGGGAGGAGGCAAACTCCGACGGCTGGGTGATCGAGACAAAGAGCAGGGCCATCGGGAAGATCGAGAAGTACTTGAGACTGACCACAAAAAGATAGAAGAGCGTCTCAAGCGAGAGGGCGTAGCGCCAGTGGGAAGAGCCGAAGAGGATGGTGCGGCTACCCAGGTACCGCGTCCCTTGGTCGGGTGAGAAGAGGAAGATGAAGAGCGCATTCATGGCGATGAGGGTGATCATCGCAATGATGTACGGCTTGAACTTGGAGAGCGGGATCCGGCTCATCGAGAGCAGGGCAAACGCCGCTATGGTAGCCGGGATGAGGAAGCGTATATCGAAGGTGGTGAGGCAGAAGATGATCCAGATGATGAAGCCGACAAACTTCGTCACCCCGCTCAAGCGGTGGAGGATGCTCTCCCCCGCTTCGTAACGGAGGGCGAAGCCGAACTTGCGCCCCTCCTTGGAAGCGGGCCGCCGCTTCTTCTGCTTCGGCTTGCCGATAAGTTCGATCGGCTTCTCCGTGAGGGGTGCAACGCGCACCCCCTCCCCCCTGCGATGGGCCTCTTCTGTGACAAAGGTCTCGATGAAGGAGGGGATCTCCTCGATCTTGCACGCCTTGGCCAGCCGATAGAGGCTGGTCACCTCCAGGTTGGCCGTCTTGAGGATCTCCTCGTCGCTGAAGACCTCGCTGGTACGCTTGTCACAGATGAGGTGTCCTCCATCGAGGACCACCGAGCGATGGGTATACTGGAGGGCGAGGTGCATATCGTGGGTGATGAAGAGGATGGTCAGGCCGAGGCGCCTGTTCAAATCTGAGAGGAACTCCATCAAGGCGGTATACCGCCTCCAATCCTGGCCCGCAGTCGGCTCATCGAGGATGAGCAGGCGGGCCCGGGTCACCAGGATACTGGCGATGGTGACCCGTTTCTTCTGCCCATAGCTGAGTGCACTGATCGGCCACTGGTGATACTCCCGCAGTCCACAGAGGCCGAGGACATCCATGACCCGGTCCCGGATCTCATCCTCTCCGTACCCCTGTTGGCGAAGGGCGAAGGCAACCTCATCGTAGACGACATCGCAGCTGATCATATGGTTGGGGTTCTGCATGACAAAGCCGATGAGGGAGGAGCGCTGGCTCGCAGAATAGTGGCCAAGGTCCTGACCATCCATGACAATCGTGCCACGGTCAGGGTGGAGCACCCCCATCAAGAGGCTGGCAAGGGTCGACTTGCCCGCCCCATTGGAGCCGAGGATCGAGACCATCTCCCCCGCCTGTACCGAGAGGTTGATGCCATCGAGCGCATCGACGATACCATCATAGGAGAAGCCAAGGTCGGTTATCTCGAGCATCGGCTCCTCGTTGGACACAGGGGGGAGCGTGCGCTTCTCCTGGTGCCAGGAGCGCACCTGGCTCTCACAACAGCCGAGGTCCATCCGCTCAAGGGCGCTGACATCCCCCAGGGCTGTGATATCACAGCCGGCGAGGCGTAGGGCCGCCAGATAGAGCGGTTCTCGAATCCCCAGCTCAAGGAGTATAGTGCTCTTGAGCAGTTGCTCAGGCGTTGAGTCGCTGACAATCCTCCCATCATCAATGGCTATGATCCGGTCGACCGGGGCCGCCAACACATCCTCGAGGCGGTGCTCGATGATGATGATGGTCTTGTCGGTGCTTCGGCTGATCTCATCGATCAGTGTTATGGCATGGCGCCCGGTAGCGGGATCGAGGTTTGCCAGTGGCTCGTCGAAGAGCAGCACCTCCACATCATACAGGTAAGGGCTGTCGGGCGACCAGAGCTTCACATTCTCCGGCATGATAATCTCCACGGGCTCATTGTTGATAGATTGAGACGAAGCTACCACTTTATCTCCCTCCTTAATTTTCACTTCCACCTTTTGTGCCGGTGCAACCACGCTTGTGAACGCTTCTACTTTCAGTACATTCTTATCAATATCGGGTGTTATTTTAAGGTTCTCTATATATGTTTCGGGAACTGGTTCCAACCAGACCGTCTGCCAGATACCCGTTACAGGTGTATACCAGATACCTTCAGGCTTGTTCACCTGCTTTCCGCGGGGCTGGTATCCCTGGTCAGTAGAATCCCATACTTTCACCATGACGGTATTTTTACCATTGACCAGTGCCGGGGTGATATCAAAGGAAAACGGAGTATAACCGCCGGTGTGTTGTCCGACTTTCACATCGTTTACCCATACGTCGGCTTTCCAGTCTACAGCACCGAGTGCAGCAGGATTTTGTTATTTTTCCATTTGGAGGGTACAGAAAAATCACGTTGATACCACAGTTCATTGTCACTACCCACACGTTTTTGAACACCTGAAAGACTCGACTCAATAGCGAAAGGTACCAATATGTCTCCTTCAAAACCAGTCGGTTTTTGTTTGCCTACCGGCTGGATGGCATATTTCCAGAGTCCGTTAAGATTCTGCCACTCTGCTCGCTCCATGATTGGTCTTGGATATTCAGGCAACACGTTATTC
>CALFMX010000264.1 GCA_937902565.1 uncultured Spirochaetales bacterium | reverse complement strand
AAGGATGACCCCGGGTTGGAGAGCGCCGCCTACGAGGCGGGCAATCCGGTGGTCATCGCCCCCGGTGTTGCCTCGGAGCTGGGCCTCAAGACACCCCCCTCCTATGTGGTGGTCACCCGCAATCCCACCACCGGAGCGATGGCAACCGCGGTGGGGTCGTCATCCTTCGGGCGCGGGGTCCTCGGCTGCGGGTACCTTGCCGTGGTCCTCGTCGGGCGCATGCGGCGCCTCGGGGCAGTGCTCATCGATGAGGCGGGAGCGACATTCACCTCAGCTGAATCCTATCATAACCGGGGGACCACTGCCGTTGCACGTGCGGTGAAGCACCCCCACCTCATGGTCACAGGGCCGGCAGCGGAGCAGTATAGCCCCTACGCCTCGCTCTCAGTCAACGGCGAGAATATTGGCGAGGGCGGGATGGGATCGGTCCTCGGCCGGAAGAACGTAAAGTACATCGCCGTCTCCCCTGCCCAGGAGGGGCGCGAATGTGGCGATATCAAGGGGCTGTCCCGCTACAACCGATGCGTCGAGCGCCGTATCAAGCGCTCAAAAGGTGCCAAGTCCATCTCCCTCTACGGGGATGTGGCACTGATCCGATGGGCGAACACCCATGGGTGGGCGGCTATCGAGGGGTGGACCCACCGCATCGATGGCCGGCTCTGGGCCCTCACCGACAAGGTTGGTCTCCTCGACCAGCCTATCACCCTGGCCCAGGCGCTTGCCCTCGGTCCCAACCTCGGCCTCTTCGAGGTCGACGCCATTGGCCGCCTTGCGCGGCGATGCCTGGACAACGGCCTCGATCCGACCGCCGTCTCCGCTCTCCTTGCCTGGGCGCGCCCAAGCCGCCAGGAGGGGCTCTTGCCCTTCCTGCCTGACCTGAGGCACCCCGATGTGGCGACCATTGAGCGGCTCCTGGACAGCATCGCCTATAAGCGGGGCATCGGGGGGGGCGAGCTCGCCCAGCCGCTTGATGAGCTGGTCCGCTTGTACGGGGGCGCCCAGCATGCCTATCTGGTAGGCAAGAGGCCCATTCCCGCGTTCGATCTCAGGGCACTTCCGGCAACCGCCCTGCTCACCGCCCTCGGTGACGGGACGATTGTCTCCAGCGAGTTGACCGGGGGTAACCGCCATAGGCGGGGCAACGAGCGGGGCCTTGCCCGCCGTGCCCGGTTCGCCCAGGTGCTCTCCTCATCGGCAGCCTGTGTCGGGGTGCACCCCAACGCCCTGATCGATCTGACCCGAGGTCCCCTGCTCTTTGGAAAGCGACGCGCCTTCTTACAGCTTGCCCGGGTTGCCAGCCTGGCAGAGGGGCGTACGGTCTCAATCTCCCAGATCATCGATTACGGTCGGTCGGCCCTTGAACTGGAGGAGGCTATCAACGAGCACCTCGGTGCAACGGTGGCCCCGCACCTGCCCGAACGTCCGCTCATCGACGGGAAGAGCCACTACCCCAAGAGCCAGGTGGTGCCCCTTGCCCGCCTTCTGGACGCCTATCGCCTGATCAGGGCAACGGAAAAGCAGCAAGAACCATCCGAGACGCGGTGAACCGAAGCCGTTCCCTCGCGCACACGTGCGTAGGTCTCCCCCCACCGGGAGCGAGGGAGGGCGGGGGATCCTCCATTGATGTACAGGATCCCCGACCCGTCGAACTCAAGCAGCGGGACATGGGTGTGCCCGCTGATGACGATGTCCCCACGGGCAAGGCCGAAGTGGAGGGGATCGAAGGAGAGGTCTCCGTGGGTGAGCAGGATCGTGCGCCCCTCATAGGAGAGTTGGAGGATTCTCGGGGGGTAGATGATCCCGGCCCGGCTGAAGGCGTAGGTCGAATCACAGTTGCCCCGCACCAAGAATGGTTTGGGGGCCTCGCCTAGGAGGTGGGAGAATCGAGGGTCGTCACCGGGGCAGAGGTCGCCTGCAATGATGAGGTGGTGTGCCCCCTCATCAGCGCTCCGTTCGATGATCGCCCTGAACGCAGGGAGCGAGCCGTGCAGGTCGCCTGTGATGAGCACGGTGCCGTCCAATTGCATATGATCCTCCAAATTTCGGACAATCGCTCAATTCTTTCCTTGAGAATTGCACACAATATTGTTATTATGATACGGGAATTATATAATTATGTACAAGACGGGGGAGGCGGGTATGGCAACGATGGGAACATTGCATTGCAGCGATTCGGTTGAAGTGGTCTATCGCATCTGGACGCCCACGGATGGGGCGGTCAAAGCGGTCCTCCTGATTCTCCACGGCATGGCCGAGCACTCGGCCCGTTATGATGAGTTTGCCACGCTTCTGACGAAGAAGCACATCGCCGTCTACGCCCCCGACCACCGGGGGCATGGGCAGACTGCCCTGAAGAGCAATGCGACGATGGGGTGGTTTGCAGAGACCGGGGGGTGGCAACGGGTCGTTGACGACGCCCTCGAGCTCGCCAACCTGATTGCAACAGAGCATCCTGAGGTACCCTTCTTCATCATGGGCCACTCCATGGGCTCGTTTTTGACCCGTACCCTGATCGCCCAGAACCCCGACCTCGTCGATGGGGCCATCATCATGGGAAGTGGGGCAAGCCAGGGGCTGCTGGGGAAGATCGGCAAGAAGATCGCCTCACGAAATGTCAAGAAGTATGGATCGACCCACCCCGACAAGCAGATGGACAAGCTGAGCTTCGGCTCCTTCAATAAGAAGATTGCAGGGGCAAAGACCCCCTTTGATTGGCTGAGCCGTGATGAGGCGAAGGTCAAGGAGTACATCGATGACCCCCTCTGCGGCTTCCTCTGCACCTCTCGCTTCTTTTGCGACCTGATTGATGGCGTGGAGATGGCCAATGACCGCCACCTCGTCTCCCGCCTTCCGGCCGACCTGCCGATGTTGATCATCAGCGGCACGGATGATCCGGTGGGCAAGTATGGCAAGGGGGTGAAGCGGGTGCATGAGCTCTACCAAGGGAGTGCCATCGAGGATTTGAGCCTCTCCCTCATCGAGGGGGGGCGCCATGAGCTGCTCAACGAAACTGACCGCGAGACCACGATGGAGTACCTGACTACATGGATAACGACGAGAATCTGATCAAGAGGTTGGTGCAGACAATCGGCCGGAATGTGAGCTATGCCCACCAATTCCTCTTGACGGTCGTCCGCCAATCGACGCGGGACAACATCCTCAACTCCGCATCGGGCTTGGTGTACTCAACGCTTATGGCCATCGTCCCTGCGTTCACCTTCATCTTTACCTTCTTCAATGCGCTCGGGGTCCTCGAACCCCTCATCGATGTCCTCAGGGTGTGGGTCACCGACCTCGCCGGGGCAGATGCCGGTGGACAGTTGCTGGAGATGATCACCCACTATACCCGCAACGCCACCAGTCTCGGGGTGGTCGGTCTCGTCTCGTTCCTGGTCACGATGGTCCTGCTGGTCAACAAGGCGTGGTCGGTTATCAACCGGATCTTCCGTTCCAGCCGCAACTACAACCCCATCAAGCGCTTCCTGGGCTTCGTCACCTTCCTCATCGTGTCGAGTCTGTTGCTGGCAGCCTACATGAGCATGGAGTCAACCCTCACCTCCTGGTACTTCAAGATCGTCGGCATCCCCGTCGGACGGGGCCTTGGACTCTACCGGACCTATGGTCCCTCCCTGATCGTCTTCCTGATCCTCTTTCTGGTCACCTACTTTGTTCCCAACACCAAGGTGCGCTTCAATGCCGCACTGCTTGGCAGCCTCAGTGGCATGGTAATCATC
>CALFMX010000263.1 GCA_937902565.1 uncultured Spirochaetales bacterium | reverse complement strand
GCATACGAGATTACAAGGTGACTGGAGTTCAGACGTGTGCTCTTCCGATCTCATCAATAAGGACTTCGGTTCGCTCGAAGCGCTCAAGGATGAGATCGGCAAGCAGGCGGCAGGTCGCTTCGGATCGGGATGGGCCTTCCTTGTCGCACACAAGGATGGGAGCCTGGCGGTGGTGAGCACCCCCAACCAGGACACCCCGCTCATGGAGAAGGATGGCGGGGTCCCAATCCTCGGCATCGACGTGTGGGAGCACGCCTACTACCTCAAATACAAGAACATGAGGGCTGACTACATCAAGGCATTCTGGTCGGTGCTTGACTGGGCAGAGGTGGAGAAGCGCTATGAGGCGGCTCTCTGACCACAGACGCGTAGCCTCCTTCAGGGGGGCTGCGCACCATTTTGGACATTTTTAGACAAGGAGTCTACTGACATGAAATCGACAGAGATCGATAGGGCTGAGGCCATCCGCTTCTTCATCAGAAGCCAAGGAATTTTCTCAGATCGCGACTATGAGCGCCTCAGCGCGCAAATCGAGGGCCACCGCTACTTCTTGGGCAAGGACCTCAAAACGGACATCACTTGGGACGAGGCCGTCTACTCGTGGCAGTCCAACATCTACGAGCCGATCGCCTCGCTGCTCGGCAGGTGGAGCACGGTGATGAGCTTTCCCCATAGACGGCGCGCAGACCTGATCTTCGAGGTGATCGACCACCTCTACTTCATGAGGTTGGAGACGGGCGAGGATGTCTCCCCCTGGGAGGCGATGCTCGATTACAGCGCACACTACGGAAAACCGCTGGGCAGGATACTGGCCAAGATCCAGGGACCACACGTCGCATAGACGGGCGAAGAAGAACAAGCGAGGCATTTGCCTCGCTTGTCCCAACTGTAAGGAATTGAAAGAAAACGCCTAGCTCTGGCGTTTTTTTCTTGCCATCTCGCCGATTGTCGGACCGACGAGCGTGACAATGGTCAGCAACAAGAAGATCCAGGCGATGGGAGAGGAGAAGAAGATCGAGTACGATCCCTCACTCATGAGCAGTGCACGGCGGAAGTTGGACTCAGCCATCGGGCCGAGGATGAGACCAAGGACCGCCGGTGAGACCGATACATCCGCTTTCTGCATGAAGTAGCCCACGATACCGAAGAAGAGCATGACACCGACGTCGAAGAAGTTGGTGTTGATCGCATACGAACCGACCACACAGAGGATGAAGATCATCGGGGTGAGGATGCCCTTGGGGACCGAGAGGACCTTCACAAAGAGCTTGAGGCTCGAGAGGCCGAGGACCAGCATCGTGACGTTGGCGATGAACATGCCCAGGAAGATCGAGTAGACCAGGGTGGTATGTTCGGTGAAGAGGAGGGGCCCGGGCTGGAGGCCCTGGACGGTGAGTGCACCGATGAGGATCGCCGCGACCGCATCACCAGGCACACCCATGGTGAGCATCGGGATGAGGGCTCCGCCGGTGACCCCGTTGTTGCCCGCCTCGGGGGCTGCAATGCCCTCGGGAATACCGGTACCGAAGAGCTCCGGGTGGCGGCTGGTCTTCTTTGCCTGCCCGTAGGAGACGAAGGCCCCGATCTCGGCCCCGGCTCCGGGGATGATGCCGATGATGGTGCCGATGACTCCACTGATGGGGCCCTGGCGCATGATGACCTTCCAGTCACTCTTGGAGGGCCAGACCTTGCTGATCTTCTGTGTCACCTGGTCGGGGGTGAAGATCGTCTCGATGGTGGTGAACGCCTGGCTCATGGCGAAGAGGCCGATCATCACCGGGATGAACGACATGCCCGAGAGCAGGTTGATGTTATTGAAGACGAAGCGGGGATAGCCGGTGATGCTATCGATGCCGATAAAGGAGAGGGTGATTCCCAAAGCACCGCAGAGCACTCCCTTGGAGAGGCTGTTGCCGCTGATGGAGGCGATGATCGAGAGACCGAAGATCGCCAGGAGGAAGAACTCGGGGGCGCTGAAGCGCAAGGCGAGCTTCGCCAACTGGGGGCTGATGAGCCAGAGGGCGATGACGCTGACCACCCCTCCGACGAAGGATGAGACCGTCGAAATACCCAGTGCCCGTCCACTCTCCCCTCGCTTGCTGAACTCATAGCCGTCGAGGATCGTGGCCGCAGCTGCGGGGGTTCCCGGGGTCCTGAGCAGGATTGCGGAGATCGAGCCGCCGTAGATGGCCCCGACATAGACACCGATCAAGAGCAGGATACCGGGGATGGCATCCATGCCGAAGGTGAGGGGCAAGACCAATGCTACGCCCATTGTGGCCGTCAGGCCGGGCAGCGCTCCGATACAGATTCCGGTGAAGACACCGACGATGATGAAGAATACTATTTGAAGATTGAAGACTGAAGACAATACTTCTACCAACATGCCTCTACCTCCTTGAATTAAAATATGATACCGAATCGCATCGGTACGTTGAGAACGGTGCCGAAGAGCAGGTAGATGCCGAGCGTGAAGAGGACGGCGATTAGGATGGTCTTCCACCAGGGACGATGGCTGAACCACTTGATATAGAGGCTCAGCATCACAGAGGTCGAGGTAACAAAGCCGATTGTCGGCAAGAGGGCCGTATAGAGGATCAGACCACCCATCGAGATGTAGACGTTGAGGATCGAACGACTTTTCAGGTCGATTTTGGTGTCACTGGTTACGGGCATCTTCAGTGTCTTGATGAAGAGGACGAGGGCGCTGACCAGGATGAGGACAGCGATGATGATGGGGAACATCCCGGGACCAGGAACCCCATGGTTGCTGGGCGGGTAGCCCTTGGCGATGATGATTATCGCCAAGGCGAATGCAGCAAAGATGCCGCTTACAACAAAGTTAGCTTTTTTCATACTGACAATTCCTTACAGATTGGGCAGGTTGCAGAGCAAGCAACCTGCCCAGATCGAGATTACTGTTGCTTCAATCCAAGCTCATCGATGAGAGCCTTGAACATGGCGTTGTCAACAGCAAGCTTCTTGCCGTATTCAGCACCGTCGAGAACATCGATGATGTTGTTGGTGTTGGCCATGTACTGGATGAATCCAGGGGACTGGGCCGCAACGCTGAAGAACGAATAGATCTTGTCAACAATCGCCTTGGGGGTATTCTTCGGAACACCGAAGCCTCTCCAGGTACCGATGGCGACATCATAACCCAGCTCCTTGGCGGTGGGGATGTCCGGGGTTGCGCTGATGCGCTCCGGAGCGAGCACTGCAAGGACCTTGAGGTTGCCGGCACGGACCTGGCTGTCTACCTCGGCGTAGCTGACGGTGATCGCATCGATGTGACCGCCGAGCAGGCTGGTGATGGCCGGGGCTGCACCGTCGAACGGGATGTGGTTGAAGTTGACGCCAGCGGTCTTTGCGAGCCCTGCAGCAGCCAAGTGCCAGATGGCACCGACGCCCGAGTTTCCAACGCGCATGTTCTTGGTCTTTGCGGCGTCGAGGAACTCGTTGAGGGTGTTGTACGGCGAATCAGCCTTGACGGTGATGGCGCTGTAGGCACTGTTGAGCATCATGATCGGCTCGAACTGATCATAGTAGAGTCCAGCACCGGTCCCGGTATGGGGGAGGGTGACTAGCTCGACGGTGATCATCGTGATCACGCTGCCATCGGGCTTGGCATTGGCGCCGTAGGACATGCCTACTGCACCACCGCCGCCGGTGCGGTTCTCAACGGTGATGTTCTTCGGGAAGTTACCCTTTGCTGCATCGACGAGCGCACGGGCGATCAGGTCGGTACCGCCGCCTGCGGCGTAGGGGACGATGACAGAGACCGGTCCGCTAGGATAGGTGTCTGCCGAGGCTTCTCCAACTCCCTGTGCAAAGACTGCACCAAAGGTCAGAGACAGTAGCAACAGTGTTACGAGGATTTTTTTCATAATCTTACCTCTCTCCTTGTGATATAGTAACGCAAAACTTGCGCTAGCACCTTACTTATTTGCCGCGTCCACGAACGCCTTGGCACGGGCGGTAATCGCCTTCCAATCCCCGCTTGCGGCAAGGGCGGGATTGGCCAGATACGAGCCGACTCCAACGGCAAAGGAACCGGCCTTGATGAAGGCGGCGGTATTGTCCACCGACACGCCTCCGACAGGAAGCAACCTCATCCCATTGAAGGGCCCGAGCAGGTCCTTGATGTACGAGGGTCCCACCGAGGCGGCGGGGAAGACCTTGATCAGGGGAGCACCCGCCTTGTGGGCGGCATAGAGCTCGGTCGGGCTGAAGATTCCCGGTACCGGCAGGATATCCTTCTCGAGGCAGAAGGCGATCATCTCGGTGTCGAGGTTTGGCGCCAAGGCGAATTGTGCCCCGCGCTCATAGGCCGCTCTAGCCATCTCCGCATCAAGGACAGTGCCCGCCCCGACCGAGATTCCCTCGAGGGCCTGTCCTGCCTCGATGATGTTGAGAGCACCTGGGGTATTCATCGTCACCTCGATGGTCTCGATGCCTCCCTCCCGCAATGCCTTGATGGTATCGAGCGCCCGGCGCTCTTCCACCCCCCGGATGATGGAGATGATCTTATGGTTGGAGACCCGCTTCAAGACAAAGTCGATGTTGTTCATCGGTATACCTCCTGGATGTTGTTCATCATAGCATCAAAGTCCTTGCGGTCGGGAAGTCCGTCGGTGTCGCCGTAGCTAGCCACGGCCAGCGCTCCCATGACCGCTCCCATGCGCCCACACTCAGCGACCGTCTTCCCTTCCAGGATGCCGGCGAGGAAACCGGCGTTGAAGGCATCGCCGGCCCCGATGGTGTCGGCTACCTTCACCGGTTCGGCGGGGATGGAGATCCCGGTCTTCCCGTCGCTGACATAGGCTCCCTCTGCCCCTTGCTTCAGGGCAACCCACCGTGCACCACGGGCGTGGAGTGTACTGACCACCTGCTCCTGTTCATCGGTCTGGAGCAGGATCTGGGCCTCCTCATCGCCGAGGAGGACGATGTCGGCCAGGGAGAAGAGGGGGACGAGCGCTTCGGTCGCCTCTTCGAGGCTCCAGAGCTTGCGCCTGATGTTGGGATCGAAGCTGAAGAGGATGCCGTGCTGCTTGGCAAACTCGGCAACAGCATAGACCACCTGCCTCGAGGAGGCAGAGATGGCGGCTGTGATTCCCGAGATGTGGATGATCCTGGCCTTTGCTAGGAAAGTCCAGTCGATATCATCACATTTCAATGTCGATGCCGCCGACCCCTTGCGGTAGTAGTGGACGGAGCTCTGCAGTGACGGAGAGAACTCCTTGATCATCAGGCCGGTGGGGTGGTCAGAGTCGAAGATTACTGCATCGGTGTCCACACCCTCGGCCCTGAGTTCACGAATCACGTAGTGACCCAGCTCGTCGTCTCCCACTTTGCTCAGCCAGCTGGCCCTGTGCCCGAGTTTGGCAAGGCCGACTGCGACATTGCTCTCGGCTCCCGCCACCGTCTTGGTGAAGTTCTGTACATAGCGAAGTTTTGTATGGCTGTCGGGTATGAGGGCTACCAGGCTCTCCCCGATGGTTACGACGTCACTCATTCTATTGTTCCTTGTCCGCTGAAGACCCAATGGATGCGTTGTTCAGCGATAATCTGTTCGATTTTCTCTTTTGCTTTGGTGATGAGGATCTTGAATTGCTGCTCCCGCTCCGGCGTGTAGCGGAACAAGGGTACAGCGATCGAAAGACCTGCGAGGACCTGCTTCTCAACAACAATCGCTACGCCAACACACTGAATCCCGATGGTCGACTCCTCTTCCTCATAGGCAAAGCCGGTCCTTCGCACCAGGTCTAGCTGGTCATTGAGTTCATCGACGGTGGCAAGCGTATGGGTGGTAATTGGCTTGAGACAACCCTCGGGGTAAAACTTCTCAATCTGCTGGCGCGAGTATTGGGCGAGCAGGGCCTTGCCGTAGCTGGTGGAGTAGGCCGGTAGCTTGTTGCCCGGGTTCGACATCACCCGAAACTGGGAGTGGAGGTCCATCTTTATGAGGTAGAGCACATCAAGGCCGGAGAGGACGCCGAAGTAGAGCGTCTCACCGGTCTTGTGGTTGACCTCGAGCATGACGGAGCGGATTTGTTCCAGGATATCAGCATTGTTGATCTGTTTATTTCCGTAGATGAAGAGGCTCTCTCCACAGTAGAAGCGGCCTTCTTTGGTGTTGTAATAGAGGTATCCTCGATTGGACAGGGTCGATGTGAGAGGGTGAAGGCTTCCTTTGGGAATCTTCAATGAACGGGAGATCTCTGCCAATGTGGCTCCGGCGGGGCACTCTGCAACGTACTCGATGATATCGAGGATCCGGGCAGTCGTACGGTGGGGAGCAGTCTGCTTCTCTTCCATATCGTTCGTATATCCGAACAATGTTCGGTTTTGCGAATATTATACCATATTCTATGTCCTTGTCCAGATATTAAAGAGCAAAGGGGTCCCTGTGATTCCTTTTGGACAGTAAATCTTGGTAGTATACTGATGAAACCAAATCCAAGGACGTACAATAATGAACACAGCCCCTCTCAAAGAGACATTCAAGCATGAGTTGGTCAATGCTATCCTGCCCTTCTGGGCAACACATGGGTGGGACCAGGAGAGCGGGGGGATGATCACCTCGCTGGACCGGAGAGGAGGGGTCCTGGACAGTGACAAGTCGGTCTGGTTCCAGGGGCGCAGCGCCTGGACCTATGCCACTGCCTACCGCACCGTCGAACAGGATCCTCACTACCTTGAAATTGCCCGATCATGTCTCGCCTTCATCGATGACCACTGCATCGATGTGGATGGACGCTACTTCTTCCGGGTCACCCGAACGGGGGAGCCGGCCATCAAGCGCAGCCGCTACATCTTCAGCGAGGCATTCGCCGCCCTCGCCCTGGCCGCCTACAGCCGGGCGACAGGGGAGAGGGGCTATGCCCAACGGGCACATGAGCTCTTTGCGCGTATTATCCTCACCCTCGACACGCCGGGTATGCTCTCTCCCAAGGTCAACCAGGAGACGCGCCCTTCGGTGGGCCTCGCCGTCCCCATGATCCTCATGGCGGTGGCTCAGGAGATTCGCGATGCCCTGCCGTCACAGAGCGAGTACTACAATGCCTTCATAGACCACTCCATCACGACCATCCTCACCACCTTCGTCGACCGGGAGCACAAGGCGATCGTCGAGCAGGCCAACGCCGATGGCACCTTTGACTACACCCACTTTGAAGGGCGGCTCATCAACCCGGGCCACTCCATCGAGGCGATCTGGTTCATGCTCAAGGAGGCACGCCTACGCAGCGACACCAAGCTGGCAACAGAGACGCTCACCCTCCTTGACTGGATGTGGGAGTGGGGGTGGGACACGGAGCATGGGGGCATCACCTACTTCAGGGATGTGCTGGACAAGCCCGCCTACGAGTACTGGCACGACATGAAGTTCTGGTGGCCGCAGACCGAAGCGGTCATCGCTGCCCTCTACGCCTGGGATATGACCAAAGAACCCAGATACGAGCGGATGTTCGACGATGCCTACACCTACGCCATGAGCCACTTCCCCGACCGGGAGGGCGGGGAGTGGTACGGCTACCTGCACAAGGACGGGCGGGTCTCCACCACCCTCAAGGGGAATATGTACAAGGGTCCCTTCCACATCCCGAGGATGTTCATGGAGGGGTATGGCCTCCTGTAGGTGTGATAGACGCATAAGAAGGACCATGACGAATGTCCGCCTTCTGGCTCACTGTCATGGTCCTTATGATAGTCGGGGCGAAAGGACTCGAACCTTCGATATCCTGCTCCCAAAGCAGGCGCCATAGCCACTAGGCTACGCCCCGAAACTCTAGACGAGTATACGGGCTTGAGAGAGTTCAGGTCAAGGGGTAGTATGGGAAGCCATGAAGGCAGAAGAACGTATTTGCAGTGTCTATCGGATCCTCGATGAGCAGTTGCCAAAGGAGATCCAGTTCCTCGATGAACGCGATCCCTTTCGCTTTCTCATCTCGGTGATCCTCAGTGCCCAGACCACCGACCGGATCGTCAACGTCGTGGTCAGGGACCTCTTTGCCGCCTATCCTGATGCGGAAAGCCTGGCTACGGCCCGGCTTGAGGATGTGGAGGCGATCATCTATGCAACCGGCTTCTACCGGGCCAAGGCGAAGAACATCATCGCCACCGCCAGGCAGCTGGCCGGCCGGCCGGTTCCATCGACGATGGAGGAGTTGATAACCCTGCCGGGGGTGGGAAGGAAGACTGCCAGCTGTGTCCTCGGCGACATCTACGGAAAGCCCGCCATCATCGTCGATACCCACTTCAGCCGGGTGGTCAACCGTCTCTCTCTTGTCGATACCAAGGATCCAGTGAAGGTTGAGGAGGGGATCAAGGAGATTCTTGACCCCTCGATGCAGTACCGCTTCTCGATGACGGCGAACCTCTGGGGGCGGACCGTCTGTCATGCCAAGAGGCCGCTCTGCGAGGAGTGTGCTATCGCTCACCTCTGCCCGAGTCGAGATGGATTTCTTGAGAGATATGCCAACGAAAGAGGTCGCCGTCCTTCTCGACCGTGAGGATAGCAAAGGTCAGGTAGCCAATAGTCAGCTCCTCGAGCTCACTCTCCCCGTGGGCCTCCCCGAGGTAGATGCCACTGGTCGGCCAGCTGGTGTTGCAGGCCTCACGGATAGGGGCAAGCGCGTTTCCATCGATGGGACAGTGGAGCGTCCCCTGCTCCCAGCGCGCCCTCCCGACCTCAAGGGGCAGGGCGGGGCAGGGTACATAGGAGGGGATGGGCCCCTCGACGGGGCCGAGGATGATGCACGCTTCGAAGGTGAAGAAGGAGCTGTCCCCGCTCTCCTGGTAGAGCCGGGTCCGCTCCCGTTCCACTCTTGCCCGCACGTCTTTGTCGAGTCGAAGGATGAAAAAGCGCTGCATGGGCCCAGCTTACCCAAGAATATGGGCTTCGAGCAAGGCAAAAGCAAAAAGATTGTACCTTTCTCTTTACACAAAAGCTGTTATCTGATAATTTGGCAAAGGTTGAGGTCCATACTGCTTGTGTCTTGTTGACCTGCTCACGGACACCGGTTGCCCGTACAAGACGTGCTGTGATTTCAACAGGCTCCCAGGAGCCGGAAATGAACTATTAGGACAAGGTGGATATAGAGATGGCACGTAGATGTGAAATTTGCGGCAAAGGAACAGTGGCCGGTAACAGCGTTCCACGGAAAGGTCAGGCCAAGAAGAAGGGTGGCGTGGGCCAGCACATTGGAGTGAAGAGCAAGCGTGTATTCCGCCCCAATATTATCAGCGTGAAGACCATGGTCAACGATACTCCGACGACCATCAAGGTCTGTGCACGGTGCCTGAAGAGCGGACGGGTCGAGAAGCTCGTGTAACAACTGTTACATCAACTCGATTGTCAGAGAGCCCAGAGCTGGGCTCTTTTGTCATATATAGGGTATGCGTTTGTTCACTGGGTTGTTTGGTATGATGAACTTTGGAGGAGAGAGTGAAGACGTTGAGGATCCATGCACTGGAGAGTGCCAATGTTATATCGAAAGCGGGTTGCCAGCAGTTTGTCCGCCTCATCCGCTCCTATGACGAGACACACCAGGTCGTTGTCCTCGCACCGCTGAAGGACCCGTCCCTAGAGCTCGGGTCGCTCCTCACCCTTGCCAAGGAGCGCGATGAACGGCTCTGGTCAGTGCAGGAGCAGCGCTTCAAGGCGTGGAATACGGTCATCGAGACCCTCCTGCCGATCGTGCTCGGTTCCAAGGTCATGGAACGCATCAAGGGCGGCTTCTCCGATATCGAGGACCTGCTTCGCTCCGTCTGGCTTGTCGAGGAGATCAGCGACGGGGTGACCCGCTATGCTGAGCGCCTGGCAACAAGCTGGGTTGCCGACCTCCTCTGCCACTGGTCCCTCTCCCATGAGATCGACGCCCAGATTGCCGAATATGGCCAGGTCAATGAGCCCCTGGTGGCAAACCACCAGCTCCTGATCGTCTACGGAAACCTCCCCCAGGGGGAGGCGACCACCCCCAAGGCGCTGAGGAGCGAGTACGCCGCATCGGCACTGGCCTCAAAGCTTGAGGCGGGTGGGGTGACCTTCTGGAACAATACATCGCTGCTCAAGAGCGCCGATGAGCGGGAGGTCCCATCAGCCCAGGTCATCCGCACGCTCTCCTACAGTGAGGCGAGTGAGCTCTCCTTCTTCGGAAGCCCCATCATCGACCCACAGGCGTTGTTGCCGGCCATCCGGCAGGAGATTGATGTACAGTTGCGCTACTGGGGTGATGAAAGGGACCCGGGCTCCACGGTCAGCAGGGAGGGCAACGGCGAGGGGCGTGATCGGGTGAAGGGCTTCTCCATCATCAAGGATATGGCGCTCATCAACGTCGAGGGCAGTGGCATGAGTGGGGTGGTGGGTACGGCAAGCCGCCTCTTCAGTGCCATGAGACGGGCGGGTATCTCCGTCACCCTCATCACCCAGGCAAGCAGTGAGTACTCCATCTGCTTTGCCGTCCCCCAGAGCGAAATGGACAGGGCACGGCAGACCGCCAGCATTGAGTTTGCCCGGGAGCTCGATGAGAAGCTCATCCAGTCCATCGAGGCACAACGCAACCTCGCCATCCTCGCAGCTGTTGGCAAGCGGATGACTGGCCAGGCCGGCATCGCCGGCAAGTTCTTCTCCTCCCTCGGCAAGGCCGGGGTGAACGTCATCGCCATCGCCCAGGGATCGAGCGAGACCAACATCAGTGCTGTTATCAGGAGCGAGGACTCAAAGAAAGCCCTGCGTGCCCTGCACGCCCGCTTCTTCCTCTCCAAGCAGGCCCTCAGCGTCGGCCTCATCGGCCCCGGGTCGATCGGGGGGACCCTCCTGGCCCAGATAGCGGCCGAGAGTGAGCGGCTGAAGAGCCAGTTTGGCCTCGATATCCATATCAGGGGCATCGCCACCTCAAAAGTGATGCTCCTCGATCGCGACGGCATCGACCCGGCTCAGTGGAAGGAGCGCTTTGACAAGGAAGCAGAGGCGCTCGACCTCGATCGCTTCGTCCGCCACATCGGTGCGACATACTTTCCCCACTCCCTCATCATCGACTGCACCGCCAGCAGCGATCTTGCATTGATGTACAAAGAGTGGCTTGAACGTGGCATCCACGTCATCACCCCCAACAAGAAGGCAGGGACTGCGAGCATGGAGTACTACAACTCCCTCTTCGAGACCGCACTGCGCACCGGACGGCGCTTCCTCTATGAGACGACCGTCGGGGCGGCACTACCGGTCATCGGGACACTGCAGGACCTGGTTCAGACGGGAGACCGCATCCACCGTATCGAGGGAATCGTCAGCGGGACCCTCGCCTGGCTCTTCTCCACCTACGACGGAACGGTGCCCTTCTCGACCCTGGTGCGCCAGGCCAAGGAGATGGGCTACACCGAACCGGACCCGCGGGACGACCTCTCGGGCATGGACGTGGGACGCAAGGTCGTCATCCTCGCCCGTGAGATCGGCCATTCGGTGGAGGTGGACACCATCCCCATCGACAACCTGGTTCCCGAGCAGCTGCGCACCATCCCCCTCTCCGAGTTCATGGACCGCCTCACCGAGCTCGACCCCTTCATAGAGGAGCAGTACCAGCAGGCACAGCGTGAGGGCAAGACGCTGCGCTACGTCGGGACCGTTGATGAGGAGGGGCGCTGCAGCGCTGCCCTCACCAGCTTTGCCAGCACCCACCCCTTTGCCCAGGCAGGGGGGACGGACAACGTCATCTGCTTTATTACCGATCGCTATCGCACCCAACCACTGGTTGTCCAGGGGCCGGGGGCGGGTAGGGAAGTCACCGCCGGTGGTGTCTTCAGTGATATCTTGCGCCTGGCAGCATACCTGGGCGCCCGACTGTAGGAGGAGAGAGTGCAGTACAGATCGACACGCAACAATACCGAGCCCGTAGGAGCCAGTGATGCCATCATGCAGGGCCTGGCCCCCGATGGAGGACTCTACATCCCCGAGTCGTTCCCATCCCTGATCCACCTCCCCTATGGGGAGATCTCCTCCTACGCCGAACTCGCCTATGAGGTGCTTGCACCCTTCTTCGAGGGTGATGAGCTGCTCGCTGACCTGGCTGAGATCTGCGTCGAAGCCTTCGATTTCCCCGTTCCCCTCCACCCGCTCTCTGACGAGGCAATGGTGCTGGAGCTCTTCTGGGGCCCGACTGCAGCGTTCAAGGACTTCGGTGCCCGCTTCCTCGCCTCCTCGATGGAGCGGATTCTCGCCAAGAGGGGGGAGCAGCTGACCATCCTGGTGGCCACCAGCGGGGACACCGGCGGGGCGGTGGCAGCCGCCTTTGCCGGCAAGCAACGGATCAAGGTGAAGGTGCTCTACCCCAAGGGCCGCGTCAGTGCCCGGCAGCAGCAACAGCTCACCTGCTGGGGCGGGAACATCGAGGCGTATGAGGTGGACGGCTCCTTCGACGACTGCCAGCGGATGGTCAAGGAGGCGTTCATGGACACGGGCCTCTCGATGGCCCACAACCTCAGCAGTGCCAACTCCATCAACCTGGGGCGCCTCCTGCCCCAATCGGTCTACTACGTCTACGCCTCACAGCTCTACAATGGAGCGTATGGCAAGCGGCCGACGATCATCATCCCCAGCGGCAATGTGGGCAACGCCACCGCTGCCTACTGGGCGCTCACCATGGGAGCCCCGATCAAGGAGATCGCCCTGGCGGTCAATGAGAATAGGACCATCGTCGACTATCTGGAGAGCGGGACCTACGCGGGGCGCGCTTCGGTGCAGACCCTGGCCAACGCGATGGATGTGGGCGCCCCCTCCAATATGGAGCGGCTCTTCGCCCTCTATCCCACCGACGAGATGCGCGCCTCACTTAAAGCGTGGTCGGTGAGCGATGAGGCGATCAGGGAAACGATCGGTGAGGTCTATCGGGAGAGCGGCTACATCCTCTGCCCCCATACGGCGACCGCCGAGCGTGTCCGGCGCGATCACTTTGCAGGCGAGGGGGCGATCATCGTCTCAACCGCCCATCCGGCAAAGTTCGAGGAGACCGTCGAACCCCTGATCGGAGCCACGGTCGAGGTCCCGCCCCAGCTCGCCGCGCTTTTGGACAAGAGGAGCGAGTATCAGAGCATTGAGGCGGATTATCATCTGTTGTTCGGCTGACTGGACTATGAATCCAATAGTATATGGCGGAGAGCTGATTGCTCATCCGCCATTAGCATAATAGACGAGTGTTTCCATGAGGAGACAGAGATACTGACAACCTGTCTCCAGGCTTTCTGCCTCTTCTAAAATATCAAATAATAGGTACTCATATCATTGTTCCTGAAGTGGACAAATCCCACTTTTCATTGGAAATTTTCTTTCCAAAAGTAGACAGACAATCATCCGTGGTTGAAGCTCAGGATTTTTCGAGGTACGTACGTTCATAAAAACGAACGCAAATAAATACGATTGCTTTTGCGACCGTTCTGGAGTGCTGTTGGACCATGAGGAGGATGGCTGTATGAGAGCATCTAGATATGTAGAGTACAAAGAGGATATTTCCAATAGTTTCCTAAAGACAGTGGGGAATCGGATACTCTCAAGTTCCGAAGTGGCAACACATACTGGTTTTGGAAAAACAAAGGTTGTAAAACTATTGAAATCACTGGTAGGCCGAGGGTATGTGAAAATTGAAGGAGAGGGGCGAGGCACCACATATACAATCACGTAGCCTCGCACCTCAAAGCCAAGGTATCCAATTGCTTGGTGTCAAGCAAGGATACACGCCGTAGGGGTGCTGCGTACCTCGATGACAGTGACCGACCCTTGGCCGAAGACCGTCTCCATCTCCTTGACATAGTGCTCAAGGTCCTCGCTCTTCACATAGGCCTGGATGGTTCCGGCAAAACCTCCGCCGTGGACCCGTACCGTGGCGTCTCTGCCGAGTATGACCGTGGTCAGCGCGATGGCGAGGCTCAGGCCCTGCTCAGAGGGGAGGGTGGTGGGATAGAGGTTCTGCAGGAAGCAGAACGAGCTCTCGCCGCTCTTGTTGACCAGCTGCAGGTAGGTGTCGATGTCGTTGTTCTGCAGGGCGCTGAGCATCCCTTCGACGCGTCGGTTCTCCTCGAAGAAGTGGATGGCCCTGAGGATGGCGCGGTCGTTGTTGAGCTCATTTCGTAGCTCCTTGATGGATGAGAAGAAGAGGTCGGGATCGACCTCCCTGAGCTGCTCTTTTGAGAAGAAGGCGGCGACACTGCGCATCTCGATGGGCACCGAGGCGTACTCGGGGGTGAGGTTGGCGTGGTTGCCGCCGGTGTCGACGATGACAAGGTGGTAGCCCCACGTCTCGAAGGAGACGGGGATGGGGGTG
>CALFMX010000262.1 GCA_937902565.1 uncultured Spirochaetales bacterium | reverse complement strand
CTTCATTGGCAAGCAGCATTCCATCGAGCTGGTCGCGCCAGGGGCCGAGCTTCGGCTGAGGTTGACGGGTGCGCTCGTATTTGAACTCCGTCTCATCGCTGCGTAGAACCTTCCGCACCACTTTCCGCGATACACCCAACTCCCGGCAGATCGCCTTGAGGTTGCGCTTCATCGCCCAGCCGATGTAGCCACGATTCTTGGCAAACCGCTCGCCGAGGTATGCGGTCCACTTCTCCACGAGCGCATCGGCCTCGCCCTTGTTCACCTCATAGGGCCGTACCTGGTTGGAGAGGGCCATCAGGGTATCCCCATAGAGGAAGGCGCTGTAGGACTGCAGCAGCATGAAGGGGGTGATGGTGAAGCCGGGGCTCTTCTCCATCCCCTTGAAGTTGAGGCTGATGATGGGGATATGTTCCATGTTGCACTTCTTGAGTGCTTTCTGCAGGAGGAAGTAGTAGTTGCTCGCCCTGCAGCCACCACCGGTCTGGGTGATGACGAGGGCCACCTTGTCCTGGTCAAAGCCGCCGTTCTTCACTGCGTCGATGAGCTGGCCGATGACCAGCTGGGCGGGGTAGCAGATGTCGTTATGGACATACCGCAACCCCTCTCGGATGACGTTGGGTCCCGTGTTGTCCAGGACGGCTACCTTGTAGCCGTGGTTGACGAAGACCTCCTTGGTGAGGTTGATATGGGGTTGGACCATATTGGGGATGAGAAGAGTGTACTCCTTCTTCATCTCCTTGGTAAAGACGGCACTCATGGCATCTCCTCCTCGGTCAGGGCGGCAAGCAGGCTGCGGATGCGGATCTTCACAGCCCCGAGGTTTGCAATCTCATCGATCTTGATCTGGGTGTAGATTTTCCCCTTGGCATGGAGGATCTCGCGGATCTCATCGCTGGTCACCGCATCGAGGCCGCAACCGAAGCTGATCAACTGCACCAGGTGGGCATCGGGTACTGTTGTTTGATCCAATTACAGATCGGTAATGTAAGTAAGACATCTCC
>CALFMX010000261.1 GCA_937902565.1 uncultured Spirochaetales bacterium | reverse complement strand
GTGGATGCGTGACTACGAGGAGGTGAAGGCCCTTGGGGGGCTCTACATCCTCGGCACCGAACGCCATGAGTCACGCCGCATCGACAACCAGCTGCGCGGGCGCAGCGGCAGGCAGGGGGACCCCGGCACCAGTCGCTTCTTCGTCAGCCTCGAAGACCCCCTGATGCGCCTCTTTGCCAGTGACAACCTCCGCTCGATGCTCGGGAAGATCGGGATGCAGGACGGCGAGCCGATCGAGCACCGTATGCTCACCAACGCCATCGAGAAAGCCCAGCGCCGGGTCGAGGACCGGAACTTCGAGATTCGCAAGCACCTCCTCGACTACGACGACGTGCTCAACGAGCAGAGAAACTACATCTACAGCGAGCGTGATGCGATCCTGAGTGATGATGACCTCATCACCCGGGTCCGGCTCAGCTGCCATGACATTGGCGCGTCCCTGGTCGACGAGGCGATGGAGCGCGGCAAGGACGGCCATCCCGGCCAACAGATTGCAGAGGCGATGGAGGCAACCTTCCATCTCGCCCTCCCCCTCCCGAGTGACGTGCTCTCCCGCGATGAGTACAAGGAGCGCGTCAACAGTGCCATCGATGCGGAGATCGACGCAAAGGTCGCCATCACCGGCGAGCAGCCCTTCAACGACTTCTTGCGCTTCAACTACCTCAGGCAGATCGACATCCGCTGGCAGGACCATCTCACTGCGCTCGAGGAGCTGCGAGAATCGGTTGGGCTGCGCTCCTATGCACAGAAGAACCCGCTCGTCGAGTACAAGGTCGAAGGGTTTGAGATCTTCACCGAGATGCTCGATTCCATCCGCCTGATGCTCGCCCAGACCTTGGTCAGGGTCCAGATCAAGGCCGATGACCAAGCCTACCGGCGCCAACGGGGCCAGCAGCGGGTCGTCGAGAGCCATGGCAGCCACGCATCCTTCCTCCAGTCCGCCCAGCCGGTGGCAACCAGGCATGGGGCCAACGAGGACGGGACGGTGGTGACCGTCAGGCGTTCAGAGCCGAAGGTGGGACGCAACGATCCCTGCCCCTGCGGCAGCGGCAAGAAGTACAAACACTGTCACGGACGTTAGAAGAACTGGTTGGGGTCGAGGGCGATGCCCGACTGCTCGATACTGAAGAAGAGGGTCGGCCTCTGCCAGTCGGTCCCGCTCGAACCGATGGAGCCGATGGTCCCGCCCTTTTGCAGGTTCATGCCGATCTTCACCTCGACATTCTCCAGGTGGTGGTAGCTGGTACGGTAGCCACCCTCGTGGCTGAGGGTCACGAACCGCCCCCGCCCCTGCACCTCATAGCCGGCGTCGACGACCTGGCCGGCGCTGGAGGCCACCACTGCCTGTCCCCAGGTGCCCTGGATCAGGATACCCGAGAGCTGTTCGGTCATGCCGGTTGCGGGGTTTACCCACGGCTGGCCGAAGAGCGCGGTCACCGAGCCGGCGGTAGGCTTCTGGAATTGGATGGGTGAACGGTCGGCAAGCGGGGTCGCGGTGGCACTGGTGGTGTCGGGGATGAAGAGCTGCTGGCCAACGGTGATGATCTCACTCTTGAGTGCATTGACCTCCTGCAGGGTCTTCCATCCCAGCGTCGGGCTGTACTTGCGGGCGATGGTGGAGAGCATGTCCCCCTCACGCACGGTATAGAGCTGGCCATCACGGTCAGGAATGCGCAGCGTCGCCCCTTCGACGATCGCCTGGATATTGCGAATCTGGTTCACGCTGATCAAGGTCTGTGTCTGCAACCCGTAGAGGGCGGCAATCGAGGCGAGGTCCTCCCCGCTCTCGACCCTGTGGGTCGCATATTGGACAACCAGGGAGTTGGCCTGTCCCACCGAGGGGCGCTGTTCGCTGAGCGAGATCGCCTGGCGGCGCTCCTCGACAACCGGCTCCTTCTCTTCGGGTACCACGAGTACCGGGGGTTGCTCCACCACCGGGGCATCGCTGATCTGCGGGATTTCGGTTGCCGGCTGGGTGATGATCACCTGTTGGCTGGACTTGGATTGGGCCTGGGGAAAGAAGCGGTACCAGACGATGATGACGACGACACAGATGGCAATCCCCAGCACGATCGTGACAATCAGGGTTTTGCTCGGTCCTGGCCCCCCATCCCGCCCTCCGTGGCGGAAGTGTTGGCTTTCCATGTCATCATAAT
>CALFMX010000260.1 GCA_937902565.1 uncultured Spirochaetales bacterium | reverse complement strand
TCCAGATCTTCGCACTCGCTGACGGTTCGATTCAGACAATCAATGACTTCAAAGGGAAGGCCATTGGAGTTGGAGCTGCCGGCAGTGGTGGAGAGATGGCCGCCCGTATGCTGCTCGACTACTATGGCCTCAACTACGAGATTATCAGACCCCAATTCATTCCTGAGAGCGAGGCGGTTACCGCACTGAAGGACAACAAGATTGCCGCCTTCATCTGCACACACCCCCTCAAGTCCGCAGCCTTGATGGATCTGACCACATCGACAAAGGTACGCATGATCTCGCTCACTGACGATGGGCTGTATGAGAAATATCCCTTCTGGACTCGTTATGAGATCCCTGCCGGGACCTACAACAACATCAATGAGCCAATCTCCGTTCCGATCAGCCGTGTGGTCATGATGACCTCGACCAAGTCTGGCCTGACTGACGACGAAGTCTATAACATCACCAAGGCCATCTGGGAGAATCGAAGCGAGTGGGCTTCTGTAACAGCAGCCGTCTCCAGTCAGGTGCTCTACGAAACCGCGCTCGAAGAGATTCCAATCCCCTTGCACCCCGGTGCCATTCGGTACTACCAGGAGCGAGGCGTCAAGATTCCTGCAGAACTGATTCCCGCGAAGTAAGTACTAAAAATAGTGTCGTAAGCAGGATACACTACTACATCCGAGTGTGTGTATCCTGCTTCATCCAAGGAGAATGGACCCGTGCAAAAAGTTGAAGACCGAAAGAACCGTTACATCGAAGTGATTATTTTGCTGTTGTCTATGGGCATCAGCCTGTTTCACATCTTTGTAACTATCAGTACTGCGGTAAGTGTGATGCAGAGTAGGGTGCTGCACCTCTTCTCTCTGATGTTGGTGTGGTACTTGTACAAATTTACTGATGCAAAGTCAAAAGGCTCGAGGTTCATTGCCTTGGGAGCCTCTGTGATTGTCCTGGCTGTCTGGATCTACTACATGGTGAACACGAGCCGTACCATGCTGATGGACAAAGGAATTTGGGGTATCTCAACAGTCGACATGATCATTGGACTGCTGTTGATCCTGTTCGTGCTCGAGACTTCACGGCAGGCGGTGGGCCTCGCGTTGCCCATCATCGCTGTCGTGTTTCTTGGGTATGCCGTCATTGGTCCATCTCTGCCCAATATCATCGCCCACCGTGGCTATGACCTGAGCTATATCACCAGCTATGTATGCTGGACCAACGAGGGAATCTATGGGACACCGATTGGGGCTGCGGTCTCGTTTGTTGTCCTCTACATCATCTTCGGTGAGCTCCTCGACAAGTTCGGTGCAGGCAAGTTCTTCATCGATATTGCCTATGCGCTTACCGGCAGGATGCGTGGAGGCCCGGCAGAAGCTGCAGCGCTCTCCAGCGCCCTGATGGGATCGATCAACGGTTCTGCTGTCGCCAACGTGGTGACCACCGGCACGTTCACCATCCCCTTGATGAAGAAAGTTGGATATGACAAGGACTACGCCGGAGCCGTTGAGGCAGTCGCCTCCACCGGTGGTCAGATCCTTCCACCGGTCATGGGCGCAGCTGCCTTTGTCATGGCCGATATGACCGGTATCCCGTACTCCACGATCATCATTGCGGCCATCATTCCCGGTATCCTCTACTACGTGAGTCTGGCGGCAGCGGTGTACTTCGAAGCGGGTCGGCTCGGTATCAAGCCAGAGGAGAGTACAAAGTTGCAGAACGCCTGGACCATCATCAAGGAAGGGTATTATCACCTGATCCCGATGGTTGTCCTGATCGTCTGTCTCCTGGGATTTGGCTTCTCTGCCAGTTACTCGGCGGTATTTGCGATTGTATCGACCCTGGCTATCGGTATCATCAGGACATTTGTGCTGGAAAAGCGATTCCCGTGGGCTGAGCTGAGGGATGTCACCTTGCACGCTGCAAAGTCTTCGGTGCCGGTTTCGATCGCCTGTGCGTCTGCTGGTATCGTGATCGGGATCGTGAGCATGACCGGACTCGGGGTGCGGTTTGCACAGATAGTCTTCCAGCTCTCTGGTGGCAATGTCTTCCTCATGCTGTTCATGACCATGATCGCATGCATTATTTTAGGCATGGGTCTTCCGTCGACCGCCGCCTATGTAATCGCAGCAACCGTGGCAACTCCTGCACTGCTTACCGCGGGTATCCAGCCCTTGGCTTCCAACCTCTTTGTCTTCTACTTCGCGATCATCTCGTTCATCACTCCACCGGTGGCGATGGCCGCCTACGCGGCAGCGGGGATTGCAGAGGGAGATTCGATGAGGACCGGCTTGATCGCATTCAAGTTGGGCATCGCCGGATTCATCATCCCGTTCCTCTTTGTCTACTATCCGGGCATGCTCATCGTCGGATGTTCAGCTTTTGAAGTGATACACGCCCTGTTGGTTGCCGGAAGTTCAGTCTTCCTGATCGCTGCAGCCTTCGAGGGGTGGGTTGGTATACATCTTCCTGTATGGTTGCGCCTGTTGATGTTCGCTCTTGGGTGTATCACGCTCATCCCATGGGCGGTTGCGGACATCGTGGGAATACTCGGTGCCATTGTCATCTTCGCCTTCCTCTTGTACAAGCACACCAAGCAAAAAGCAGTTGCCTGAGGCGAGCTGACCAAAGTTCGATTGACAATAAGGGGGTCTCCTGGATGGGGGGCCTCCTTTTTGCGCAACAGGTAGGCCGATTGGGAGTGCTCATCATCAGTGTGCAAGGCCCCAGGGTCTTGCAGGTACTCGAAGATCATCCACAATCGGCAAACTTACAGGCCCAAGATCGTCCTGTGTGTGGTATGCTATACCCAGCTTATCTCTTGGAGGATTCCTATGAAGAAACTCATATCACTCTTGGTCGTTCTCTTGGCTATCAGCCTCACGCTCTTTGGCGCCGTCTCTGGTTCCGGTACTGCAAAGCTCACTGCAGCGGTAGGGAAGGGGTTTAGTGTCGATGCCAAGGCCGACCTCTCATATGCCCTGAAGATCCCGATGCTCGAAGGGGAGGGCCCCCTCTTCTCCGGCAATAACCTCAAGGTCAAGGCCCATGTCGGGCTCAGCCCGATCGCCGTCACCGGATCGGTCGATGCAGTCTTGACCCCGATCGCCATCGCAGAGGTCAGCCTCGGTGGGGGAGCGGGGACCGGATGGGACCTCTCCCTTATGAAGCTTGAAGGAATTCGCCTCCAGAGTGGTACTGACCTTGTAAGCGACAAGCTCGGCGGTGCCTACTACTTTGGCCGCGCCGGCGCAGCACTCCAATTCGATACCGGCTCTGTGCTCTCCGGTGACTGGTTGAGCATCCTGGTGCGCACCTACCACGAGCTCAACTACAGTGGCTACAGCAATGCCGACGCTGGCCAGGTGTGGGAGTATGAGACCGGAGGCGGGATGGTCAATGGTTTCAACTACAAGGGCGAGTACGTCCTGGCCTACCAGATGCCGATCATGGTCAACCTCGTCGGTGTCCAGCTGGAGAGCTTCGTTTACAACGCCTTCGACAGCGGCCATAGCGACTTCCTCTTCGATGTCAGCGGCTTGGTCAACATCGAGGTTGCCAAGAACACCTCGGTGCTTGCGGTTGTGCAATTCTCCAACTACCAGAAGGACACGGATGACCTGAACAAGCTGGTGTTGCGTGATGCGGTGGGCTTCAAGCGCGTTGCCGTCATCGCCTCCTACAGCTTCTAGAATTTTGACTATTCTGTGTTGTTGGACTATCTTGAACGTATGGACCATGTCCCGGCTGCTTCAGGCCGGGACCTGCACTTCAACAATCGGAGGGAACAATAATGGATAACAAGATCCTGGCGGATGCTATCCGCATTTTGAGTATGGATGGGGTACAGAAGGCCAACAGCGGGCACCCGGGTGCCCCGATGGGCATGGCTGACATGGCGGAGGTGCTCTGGCGCCGGGTCATGAAGCACAACCCCAAGAACCCGGGGTGGGCGAATCGTGACCGCTTCGTCCTCTCCAATGGGCACGCTTCGATGCTCATCTACTCACTGCTCCACCTCTCGGGCTACGACCTGACACTGGAGGATCTCAAGCAGTTCAGACAGCTCCACTCCCGCACTCCAGGGCACCCGGAGAATCATCTGACCCCTGGTGTGGAGACCACCACCGGACCGCTGGGCCAGGGGCTGGCCAATGCCGTGGGCATGGCGCTTGCCGAAAAGAGCCTGGCCGCCACGTTCAACAAGAAGGATTTCAAGGTCGTCGACCACTACACCTACACCTTCCTCGGTGACGGGTGCCTGATGGAGGGTATCAGCCACGAGGCTGCCTCCCTTGCCGGCACCTGGAAGCTGGGCAAGCTCATCGCCTTCTACGATGAGAACGGCATCTCCATCGACGGTGATATCAAGCACTGGTTCACCGATGACACCGCTGCCCGCTTCGAGGCGTACGGCTGGCAGGTCATCGAGGATGTCGATGGCCATGATGCCCATGCCATCGAGAAGGCGATCAAGCAGGCGAAGGCCAATACCAGCCAACCCACCCTCATCATGTGCCGCACCACCATCGGCTACGGCTCGCCCAACAAGGGGGGCAGTGCGTCATGCCATGGTGCCCCGCTCGGCAAGGATGAGGTGGCCCTTGCACGCAAGCAGCTGGGCTGGAAGTATGACGAGCCCTTCTTCGTCCCCAAGGAGATCTACGCAGCCTGGGACCAGAGTGAGCGTGGGGCCAAGGACGAGGCGAAGTGGAATGAACTCTTCGCCGCCTACCAGGAGGCCTATCCCAGTGAAGCTGCTGAGCTCAAGCGCCGCCTTGCAGGCGACCTGCCTGCCGGGTGGGAGACCGCCTACGATGAGGCGGTGCGGGGATGGCAGAAGGAGGGGGTGACGGTGGCCAGCCGCAAGGCGAGCCAGATGGCCCTCGACCTCATTGGAAGCCTCATCCCCGACCTCATCGGTGGATCGGCGGACCTCTCACCGTCAAACCTGACCCAGTACAAGGGAGTGGAGGAGTTCGACTTCGACAGCGGCGAGGGGACCTACCTCCGCTTCGGGGTGCGGGAGTTCGGCATGTTCGCGATCCTCAACGGGGTGGCGCTCCACGGTGGGTTCATCCCCTACGGGGCGACCTTCCTGATGTTCATGGAGTATGCCCGCAATGCAGTGCGTATGAGCGCCCTCATGGGAATCCGCAACATCTTCGTCTTCACCCACGACTCCATCGGTCTGGGAGAGGATGGGCCGACCCACCAGCCGGTCGAGCAGGCAGCGATTCTGCGCTCGACGCCCAAGATGGTGACCTGGAGGCCGGCGGACGCCGTTGAGACGGCGGTTGCGTGGAAGCGTGCATTGCTCCGCTCTGACGGGCCAACCGCCCTGCTGCTCAGCCGCCAGACCCTGAAAGCCCAAACTCGCAGTGATGAGCAGCTTGCCCTGATCGAGCGCGGTGCCTACACCCTCTTTGAGAGTGGGAAGAAGCCGGATGTGATCATCATCGCAACCGGCAGCGAGGTCGAGCTTGCCATGGAGGCAGCCCAAAAGCTCGCTGCCGAGAAGGTGGCCGTGCGTGTCGTCTCGATGCCCTCAAGCGAGGTCTTCGATGCCCAGGATGAGGCCTACAAGGAGCTTGTCCTGCCCAAGGCGGTGAAGGCGAGGGTCGCGGTCGAAGCCGGATGGGCTGACTGGTGGTACAAGTACGTCGGCCTCGATGGCAAGATCATCGGGATGCGATCCTTCGGGGAATCGGCTCCAGCCGAGCAGCTCTACGAGTACTTCGGTATCACGAGCGAGAAGGTCTACGAGGCTGCCAAGGCACTCTTGTAACATCTAAATGTGTACTATCTGGGGGTGGCCCGCCAACTGGCGGGCCACTCTCATAACCGACACAAACCGAACAAAGGGTGGTACTATTACAGCAGGAGGAACGCCATGAACATTAGTTTGCTGGAACCTTTGGGAATTGACGTCCGACTGCTGGATGGGTTTGCCCAGGAGATGGCAGGACGTGGCCACACCTTCGTCTGGCATGAGAAGAAGGCGACAGGAGTCGAGGAGCTCATCGAGCGTTCACGTGGCCAAGAGATCGTCATGATCGCCAACACCCCATACCCACGAGAGGTCATCGAGGCTAACCGCCAGATCCGTCTGATCGCCGTCGCCTTCACCGGCGTCGACCACGTCGACCTTGCCGCCTGCAAGGAGCGTGGTATAGTGGTCACCAACTGTGGAGGCTACTCCGACCAGGCGGTCGCTGAACTGGTCATCGGCCTTGCCCTCTCCCAGCTGCGAAGGATCGGCAGTGGCGACAGTGCCACACGGCGCGGCCTCTCCGGCTCCCTCTTGATGGGCAGGGAGATTGGAGGCAGGCGGGTGGGCATCATCGGCTATGGGCGTATCGGCTCAAAGACCGCCGCCCTCTTCTCGGCCTTCGGCGCTGAGGTGGTGGCCTACTCGCGTACCCCCAAGCGTGTTCCCTCCGTCACATTCCTCTCGCTCGATGAGCTGATGGCCACCAGTGATATCATCAGCCTCCACCTCCCATCCACACCAGAGACATACCACCTCATCGGGGAGCGGGAGCTCTCTCTGATGAAGGAGGGATCGCTCTTCATCAACTGTGCCCGAGGCCCCATCGTCGACACCGAGGCGCTCGCCTGTGCACTCAAGAGCAAGAGGATCAAGGCAGCCCTCGATGTCTTTGACACCGAGCCGCCCCTCAAGGAGGCGTATCCACTGCTCCAGACCCCCAACACCCTGCTCACCCCCCACATAGCCTACCTGACCGAGGAGGCGATGGCCCGACGTGCCGCCATCGAGTTTGAGAATGTCAGAGCCTTCCTGGATGGCAGAGCACAGAATGTAGTGGTGTTGTAGAGAAAATGGTAGCCCTCTCCCAGCTCTCAGAAATTGCGGTGTGAATACACTGCACGCTTGCACACTGAGTGGGGGACGGCTACGATAGGCCATGGACGCACTGCTGACTGCCAGGGGATTTTTGCCCCAAGGAACCATACGATACGACCAGGACAACCATTCGGTGTGGTATCGGCGGGCAGACAGCATCGTAATCATAGATTACTTCACCCTTCACCAATGGAATGAACTCTTTGACTACCGGCACTACACCATCGAGCAGAACAAGCTCATGCGCCTCGGCCTGCCTCTCTATCGTTTCCTTGCATCAGAGGACGAAGAGGCCGTGATTCCGTGGCTCGATGGTACGGTAACTATTCCCACCGAATACCGTAGTACTTTGGATCGCTCCCTCTCGGTTGCCGACGCTTCTCCGCTGGAGCACTCCTTCGAGGAGCGCTT
>CALFMX010000259.1 GCA_937902565.1 uncultured Spirochaetales bacterium | reverse complement strand
GAATTTATCGAAGAGATGCTCAACCACCCAACACCCAGGATAATCATACATAAAGATTCACAATTAGATGCAACTGAACACATACTAAGGAATACGATCGAAGCAAAGATCAGCAAATACACCAAATACAATCCACTGATCAATAATGGCAATGACCGTGGAGAGGTGAAAACACTTTCATATATCGCTGTTAAGGGATTACTCTATTTTGCGACCAATGACAACAATACAATTAATTGAACGAGCGGAACCACTTTCTACGGGCTTAGATGATGTGCAAGTCATTAAAATGTATGAATTAATATATTTTCTCTATAAAAGAAATCCCTCACTTAAAAAACCACTACGAGCGCTTTACAAATACCAGTACTACTTGACTACCTCTGAAAAACCATGAATCCAGATTGGGGGACATTTACCAATATCATGGAGAGTCTATACCAACAGGCTTTGTAGGATACTACCATTTCAGGTGTAATTCACACTTGATCCGAGGCTACTGTTGCACCAGCTCCTGTATGATAATCCACACCCCGTTGAGGCCGATGAATCCATAGACAATACGCTTCAGGTGAAGAAGGTTCAGCCTCTTGAAAGCCCAGAGCCCTGCCGCTGTCCCCGCTGCCGCCGAAACCCAGCCGACGAGGATCGCACCTGCATGGCTGCTATCCAAAGCACCGTTGGCGACCCTCACCGCAAGGTTGGTTACATTGCAAAGGGTGAAGTACGCCTGGATGGTCGCCATATATGCTATTTTCTCCCCGATAGCGGGCAGGAGGTACATCGCAGCCGGTGGTCCCCCGATCCCGAATAGCCCGTTGCTCACCCCCGAGATGAGGCCCATGGCCACACCGTTTATTGGTGTGGGCTTGATAGAGAGCGTCGAAGCGTAGCGAAGAAAGTATACCGAGAGCAGTATCAACAGACACCCAAGACCGATGCGCAACAGGCGGGTATCGAGAGAGAGGGAGACATAGGTGAAGAAGATCCCCAGGATGAGGGTCGGGATCAGCAGGGGGAGCATCGTCCTCCACTCGATGGAGTGGCGATATTTTGTCGAAAGGTAGACGGTGTTGACGAGGCCGATCGCCTTCATGAGGGCGATTGCCTCCCCGTAAGGGTAGACCAAGGGGAGGAGGACCATGGAGAAAATGGCAAAGCCAAAGCCGATGCTGGTCTGCAGGAAGGCTGCAACCCCCACGATCACGGTAAGCCACACTAGTTGCACAGCACTCCCCCTCTCAAGGTCTCAGCTCCTCGATCTCGCTTTCATCAAGATATCGAATCGCAAGCTTCTCTCCAAGATACCAGAGCTTTGCCGTCTCCTCAACGGCATCCTTCAACGAGGAGCGGCAGACGATGAGACCGTGGTTTGCCATCAGGAGGGTGTCGTAGTCTCGCTTCTCCCGTACATCATCAGCGATACGATGATCACCGGGCTTGCGGTATGGCAGTACCCCCACCGCTCCCACCTTCATCACAAAGTACGGGGTGAAGGGACGTATGGGCATCCCATCGCCAAGCCCCTGTACGCTGGCCAAAAGCGTTGAGTAGGTGGAGTGCAGGTGGACCACCGCCCGAATTCCGGGATGCACCTCATAGCACGCCAGGTGGAAGAAGATCTCCTTTGTCGGGGGTTTCCCTCCCAAAAGCGTCCCGCTCTGGTCGAAGTGCGATATCTCCTCTTCAGTGAGGCTGCCAAAGGAGCTGCCGGTCGGGGTGGAGAGGAAGGTCCCGTCCTCTACTTTCACCGAGATATTGCCCGCCGAGCCGACCACAAAGCCGCGATCAAAGAGCGAGCGAGCGTAGGTGACGATCGCCTTACGCATCATGTGCCTCCTTGGAGCACATAGCTTGTGCCTTTTCAAAGAAGTCCACCGAGCCGAAGTTGCCGCTCTTGAAGCTGCATTGCAGCGTGCTATCGAGCGCCTTGAGCCACGAGACCCCGGGGTCGATCTGAGGCCCGATGAGGTACGCCTCCAGAGCGAGGGTGGTGGCAACCACCCCGCTCGTCTCCCCACCGGCGCTGATGAAGGTGCGGATGCCTCCATCAAAGAGGTGGTGTACGATGAGAGCCACCACCTCCTCGATGGCGGAGGCGACGTCACTGTCACCATGGAGCCTCCGGCTCGCCTCAAGCTCCTCGGGGCTCTTGGTGGCATAGAGCAGCGGGGCCAGCGGGCCGCTGCTGTTGGCAAGAACCCACTTGGAGAGTTCCTGTGCATGATTGGCAGGGCTCTTGAGCGCTGCAGCCTCCTCGATCATCCGAGATGGAGCCAATGGTTTGTAGTGGGCCACCTGCGCGTTGGTCTGCGCCGAGCAGGAGCCGGAGATGATCACCGCAGGTTGCACAGAGGGAACGAAGGCCGCTCCATCGGATGGGGAGATCTCCTTCCCCCTGTTCAATACATTGCAGATCCCGATGGCCAGGCCCGATCCCCCGGTGACCAGCACCATCTCCTCGGTTGCCTCTGCGATGGTATCGAGGTCCCCTTCAGTGAGGGTATCGACCACCGCATAGCGGTGCCCACCCTCTCTGATGCGCTCCAGCTCTGAGTGCACAGCATCGGAACCTTGGGCGAGCACAGGATAGTAGATGTGGCCCACACTCCCCCTGAACTGGCCCTCCATGAGGCGCTCGAGCTTTGAGTCCCTCATCGGGGTGATGGGGTGGTGGCGCATGGGAGAGTCACTGAGCAGGGAGGAGCCGACGAAGAGGTAGCCGTGGCAGACGGTCCTCCCGTTGACCGGGAGGGATGGGCAGATGATCGTCAGGTCGGTTCCAAGCGCGTCCATCAGGGCATCGACAACCGGCCCGATGTTCCCCTCCCTGGTCGAGTCGAAGGTCGAACAGTACTTGTAGTAGACCTTCGTGCATCCCACCTGGCGCAAGAAGGAGAGGGAGGCGAGCGCCTCACTACATGCCTCTTCAACCGGACAGGAGCGGATCTTCAAACTGATGACCACGGCCTCGATCGAGGCGGGGGGCAGCTCCGTTGGCACCCCGTTGTACATGATCGTCTTCAGTCCCCCTGCTACCAAGAAACCTGCAATATCACTGGCGCCGGTAAAATCATCGGCGATGACTCCAATTCTCATTCCGCCCCCCCCTCCAATACTCTTGCATCATTGGCCCGTTCTGTCCACAACAAAGCTATCACCACGTGTACGATGAATGTTCACACATATCAAGTGAATATTCACTTTATGGGTGAATATCAGGATTGCTCTCTCGTGGTACGGATATCGTATATCGCCCCTATGGAGGGCTCGTGCTCCAGGGCAAAGGCTGAGAAGCGGCTTCGATGGCACTGACCAGGATCCTCCTCATGGCAGATGAGGGCGGTATTGTGCTCCCTGACCAGCGCCGCCAAACGCGTGGCAGAGGGGCCTGTGGTCGGAAGGATCTCCTCCTCCCAGTAGGCAAGCAGCTCCTCCTTGCTCTTGTGCTCAAGGATCTCCTTGCGCGCCTTGGTTGGGATGCCCACCTCAGGCATTCCTATGTAGGTGATCTGGACACGGCTGAGCGCCTCCTCGAGGGTGGAACGGACAAACTCGCTGCGCCTGGAGAAGGCGAACTCCCGCACATCAACCACCGTCTTGATATTGGCGGTGATAAGGTGGTTGATAAACTGGTCGATCGAGAGACCCTCGTAGCCAAGGGTGTAGAGACCGCGCTCAGCTGATTCGATCTGCTCCCTGATCTCTTCAATCGCCCTGTCAGATCGCTCGGTACGGATACCGTAATACGGCCTCCGCTTAAGGATGGCAGCAAGGAGCGCATCATCGCTTCGGCTCCCATAGCGGGCGAGGCCCTCGAGCAAGAGGTCCTGCTCAATCTCGCCCAGGGCATAGGAGGCAGGGTCGAGGGCATCGTCCTGCAGGGTGATGGCCTCCCCTTCGAGGGCGACCTTCCCGGCTTTGGCAAAGGCACGCAGATCGTGGAGGAGGTCGATGGAGTACGGACCGCTCTCGGTCGGGATAAAGGAGAAGGAGGGCTTTTCCTCCCCTTCAGAGAGGAGGGCGAGGAGGAGATTGGCCCGAATAGTGGTCATCGGCCGCTCGCTTTGGGAGAGGAGAGAGAGGAGTACTGTTCGTCTACTGAGCATGGCGATCCTCCGTATCTCAGTTGTACATCGCCTCAGGAGGCGGGGCAAGGATGCTTGCCCCAAGAGAAGAGAAATAGTAGGATTTCGTCATGAGAATCCTCTTTTTGACCAACAGCCACTTTGATCCCGACCCAGATGAGCGCGCCGCGCTGCTCAGCGAGTTTACCGACATCGACCTTGTCAGCGTCCCGCTAGCCGACTACCCTCCGGAATTGGTGGAGAGAGCCGAGATCATCGTGGGCTTCCCCAAGCCCGAGGACCTGGTGCGCGCCACGAACCTGAAGTGGCTACAGACCCCCTCATCGGGGGTCGGCCAGTACATGGACAGGGCTCTCTTTGCCCATGAGGGGGTCATCCTCACCAATGCCAAGGGCACCTACGGCCCCCAGATCGCCGACCATGTCCTTGGCATGATCATCGGCTTCAACCACAACCTCTTCCTCTACCACGACCAGATGAAGGAGCAGAAGTGGTACCGCTACGTCCCGACAAAGGATCTGTGGCAGAGCACGATCATCATCATCGGCCTCGGGGACATCGGCACAAACCTTGCCACGCGGGCCAAGGCCCACGGGATGCGGACCATCGCAGTCAAACGCACCATGGCTGAGAAACCCTCCTCTGTCGATGAGCTCTACACCATCGACAAGCTCGATGGCGTCCTGGGCCAAGGCGACTACGTCGTCCTCTGTGCCGCCTCCACCGACGAGACCGAGCACCTGATCGATGCCAAGCGCCTCTCCTTGATGAAGGAGGGGTCATACCTCATCAACGTCGGACGCGGCTCGCTCGTCGACGAGGAGGCCCTCATCAAGGCCCTGGAGAGCGGACACCTTGGCGGCGCCGGCCTGGATGTCACGGCCACAGAGCCTCTGGAAAAGGAGAGCCCACTCTGGAGCCTCCCGAACGTCCTCATCACCCCCCATGCAAGCGGCCTCTCCTACAGTGACCCCCACCAGGTCTTCACCCTCTTTAGAGAGAACATGAGACGGCTGCGTGATGGCGTGCCACTGAAGAACCACGTGGACTTTGAACGGGGGTATTAGGTAACAGGCAGGGTGGCTATAGGATTTCGTCCAGCGAATCGAGCAATCGATGCACAGCACCGAGACGGTCATTGCCACAGCTATTGCACACCGCCTCGATCTCCGCTTCAAAGCGGGGCGGCAGCAGGGGGCACATCGCTGTTGCCCATCTGACCTGGCGCTTCTCTCCCGGGTGTGGCAGCTCATTGAGAGCGAAGAGCACATCAAAGTAGCTTGCCAAGAGCGCTGCTGTGCGGTGCACTATGCTCACCGTGTCGCCGCGCTCTACTGCCTGCTCGATCTGCTTGCTGTAGGAAGCGGTGAGCTTGCTGCGAAGCAGCGGGTAGTTCTTGGCGATGATTGCCGCTTTCAGGGCCGCAGGATAGGGGCCCGACACGCGCTCCTTGAGACCGGCATACCACCCGTCACTGTCATAGAGGATGGTGCTACTGCGAACATTGTGAACAAAAGCGGTGGTGTACCCCACCCTCGCCTCTGCCCTCTGCCAGACGGAGGAGAGCTCAGCCTCGATCCAGGAGGGTGAACGGTACATCACATCGAGCGCAGTGCCATCACGGAGGATGAGCTCATCACCCTCCTCGAAGAAGGTGTTGCCCACCTCCGCCTCTCGGGCAAAGAAGGAAGCGAGCTTCTCGCGCAGGGGAAGGGGTACCCGCTCGCTGCTATAGACGTAGAGGTCCCAATCGGAGGCGGGGGTGCTGTAGGGCCCGGTACGCGAGCCGGCGAGGGCTACTGCAGAGATAGGATGGTGCTCACAGAGGGAGCGGACTATGGCATCGATCATGGCTCGATGATGGCACAAGGCGGATAGTTTTGGAAGAGAGGAGGGTGGGCAGGGTACACACTTCTTCACAAGATTGTGCAACGCATAATTTGTTGGCCACCAAACCATTCTATACATCAAAAATTCTGGTATATTTAGTGAAATTCCTTGAATTTACTCTAATTTATTGTATGATGAAATTCGGATGAAACACCTATTGCCCTCCTGTGATATAGTAGGGAGGGAATGTGAAAAAACAAGTGTTCCAACAGGAGGGCTTCATGCAGATAATTGGATCTTCTCCCAAGCGTGTCGATGCATATGACAAAGTCACGGGAAAAGCTAAGTACACAGCCGATACCGTGCCGGCCCATGCGCTCTATGCAAAGGTCCTGCACGCCACCATCGCCAACGGGTGGGTCAGGGAGTTCGACCTCAGCGAAGCGTGGAAGGTGGACGGCGTGGTTGACATCGTCACCTGCTTCGATGTCCCCGATATCCAGTTCCCGACCGCCGGCCACCCCTGGTCGACCAACCCCCGCTACCAGGATATCGCCGACCGCAAGCTGCTCAACACACGGGTACGCTGCTACAGCGACGACATCGCCGCCGTCATCGCAGAGACCCAGCTGGCCGCCGAGATCGCCGTGAGCCGGATCAAGGTCACCTACGAAGAGTACACGCCGATGCTCACCGTCGAGGAGGCGATGGCCGAAGGGGCCTCTGTCCTCCATGAGGAGCGGCCCGACAATATCGTCAAGCACACCACCTACGAGATCGGCAACTATGACGAGGCCATCAAGGAGAAGGGGCTGACCAAGGTCGAGGGGGATTACGAAACCCCGGTGGTCAGCCACTGCCACATCGAGGTGGCAAACTCCTGGGCATATATGGAGGCGGGCAAGGTGGTCGTTGTTGCCGCTACCCAGCTTCCCCACCTGGTCAGGCGCATGTGCGCCCAGGCCCTCGGCGTCGGCTTCGGCGATGTCAGGGTCATCAAGCCCTACCTCGGCGGTGGCTTCGGCAACCGCCAGGACGCACTGACCGAACCGCTGAATGCCTACCTGACCACCCGCGTCGGCGGCAGGCCGGTGGTCCTCGCCTACACCCGCGAGGAGACCTTCAACGCAACACGCACCCGCCATGCGATGAAGTTCCACCTCACCACCTATGTACGAAGTGACGGCTCCTTCGCCGCCCGCTCCATCACGATCTACTCCAACCAGGGCGGCTACGCCAGCCATGGCCACGCCCTCGCCGCCAATGCGGCCAACGGATTCAGGATGCTCTACCCGGTGGGCGCCATCAAGGGGGAGGCGTACACCGTCTACACCAACCTCGCCACCGCCGGTGCAATGCGGGCCTACGGCATCCCGCAGTCGATGTTCGCCCTTGAGAGCCACATCGACGACATCTGCCAGGCAACCGGCCTCGACCCGATCACGATCCGCAAGCAGAACATGATGCGCCTCGGCTACGTCGACGGGCCGACGACGATCACCTGCCACTCCACCGGACTTGAGGAGTGCATCGACCGTGGTGTCGCCTACCTCGACTACAACCGTAAACGAACGGCCTATGCCAACCAGAGCGGACCCATCCGCCGCGGTGTGGGCATGTCGATCTTCTGCTACAAGAGCGGTGTCTACCCCATCAACCTGGAGACTTCGGCAGTGAGGATGCTCCTCAACCAGGATGGGTCGCTGCAGCTGCAGATGGGGGCGACCGAGATTGGACAGGGAGCCGACACGGTCTTCTCCATGATGGCCGCCGAGACGGTCGGGGTCACCCTGGACAAGATCCACTGTGTCAGCAAGCAGGACACCGATGTGACCCCCTGGGATAGCGGTGCCTACGGCAGCCGGCAGAGCTACGTCAGCGGCATGGCGGTGAAGAAGACAGCCGAGAGCTTCAAGGCCAAGCTCCTCGAGTACGCCGGCCGCATGCTCAAGAAGGACCCCTGGGACCTGGACATCAAGGACAACATGATCGTCCACGCCAACCAGGATCAGCCACTGCTCTCCGTCGCCCAGGTGGCCCTGGAGTCGTGCTACAGCACGGATTACTCGACCCACATCGCCGCAGAGGAGAGCCACCACTGCACCGACAACACCTACGCCTTCGGCACCTGCTTCGTCGAGGTTGAGGTGGACATCCCGATGTGCCAGGTCAAGGTGGTGGATATCATCAACATCCACGACTCAGGCAGGATCCTCAACCACCAGACCGCCATGGGCCAGGTGCATGGGGGCATGAGCATGGGCCTCGGCTACGCGCTCTATGAGCACATCAAGTTCGATCCCAAGACCGGGCGGATGCTCAACGACAACCTCCTCGACTACAAGCTGATGACCGCCATCGACACCCCCGACCTCAAGGGGGACTTCGTCGAGGCGATCGACCCGACCGGCCCCTACGGGAACAAGGCACTCGGTGAGCCACCGACGATCCCGGTCGCCCCGGCGATCCGGAACGCGGTGCTCAATGCAACCGGCGTGGCCATCAACGCTGCGCCCCTGCACCCCGAGCGGCTCTTCGACCATTTCAGTGCCGCCGGCCTGATCAAATAGAAGGAAGTGATGTATGTATAATTTCAACACCCTATACGAACCAAAGGACATCGCCGAGGCGCTCGCGTTGAAAGTGGAGCACCCCGAGGCCCTGATCCTCGCCGGTGGCAGTGACATCCTGATCAAGATCCGCGAAGGCAAGCTCGCCGGCTGTGACCTGATCAACATCTATGGGCTCGACGAGCTCAGGGGCATCTGCCTCGAGGATGACGGGACGATCCTCATCCGCCCGCTGACGAGCTTCACCGATGTCTCGATGAACCCGATCATCAAGACCCACCTGC
>CALFMX010000258.1 GCA_937902565.1 uncultured Spirochaetales bacterium | reverse complement strand
CGGTGCAGCAGGATGACCACGTCGGCGTCCTGCTCGATGGAGCCGCTGTCGCGCAGGTCGGCGAGCTTCGGCTCCACCCCATCGGCCTGACGGCCGACCTGGCTGAGGCAGACCACCGGGATGTCGAGCTCGCGGGCAAGCTGCTTGAGGCTGCGGCTGATAATCGAGATCTGCTCGTGGCGGGGGACCCGGGCATCGGCCTCGGCGTCGATGAGGCCGATGTAGTCGATGAAGATCACCTGGACATCGTGCTCGAGCTTCATGCGCCTCGCCTGGGCCCTGAGCTCCATGAGCTTCATGTTGGGGGTATCCTGGATGTAGAGCTCGGCATCATAGAGGGATGATGAGGCGTCGACGATCGCACTCATCTCGCTCCCCTTGAGCGTCGCCTTGCGGATGTGGGAGAAGTCGACCCGGCTATGGCCGGTGAGCAGGCGCTCCATTAGGCTGATGGCGCTCATCTCCAGGGAGAAGAACCCAACCCGGTAGCGCTTCTTGATGATCATGTTCAGTGTGATCGAGAGGGCAAAGGCGGTCTTTCCGATCGAGGGGCGTGCCCCGACGATGATGAACTCCTGCTTCTTGAGCCCCCCGGTGATCGAGTCGAGGGAGTTGAATCCGGTCTCGAAGCCATTCTTGACCCCACTGATCGACCGCTCCTCAAGATCCTTGATCGTCTGGCTGATCAGGTCCTTGACCGAGTGGTAGCTGTCGCTGCCGGCACTCTCATTGGAGAGCTGGCTGAGCGCCTGCTCACCCTCGTCGATGACCTTCTGGATATCCTGGCTCTCATCCCAGGCGCTATCACTGAGCTTGCTGGCGAAGAGCGAGAGCTTGCGCCGCTGGCTCAGGGCCTTGAGGATCTTGGCGTAGTAGCCGGCATTGGTGGTGGTCGGCACATCGTTGGTGAGGCTGGCGATGTAGGGAAGTCCCCCACATCGCTCCACCAATCCCTTGCGCTTGAGAAAGGCGCTGAGGGTTATAAGGTCCAGTGTTTCGCCACTCTCCTGGCGGAAGGTGACGATGGCATCGAAGAGTTGCTGATGGGAGACTTTATAGAAGTCGTTCTTGCCCAAGTAATCGGTGACCTCACCGAGGACCCGTTCATTGAGCAGGATCGCTCCAAGTACTGCGCGTTCGGCGTCCTCATTGTGAGGGGGAACGCGTCCTATCATCTCCTTCGATGCCACGGCAACTACTCTGCTGACTCTTCGTCGGCAGCCTCGGTCTCGGCGTCAACCCCTGCCTCGGCTTCAGTCTCTGCTGCACTCAGGGCGGCGGCTGCCTCGGCGGCTGCTGCGGCGGCCTTTGCCTCGGCTTCGGCCTTGGCGGCCTCTGCTGCTGCGGCTTTCGCCTCCTCGGCCTTGCGTGCCTTGACGACCGACTCGCTCTCAACGTGGAGGGTGATTTCGGCTGCTTCGCTCTCATAGAGGCGGACACGGACCGGGTAGGTACCGACCATCTTGATCATGTGGCTGGAGACTTCGATCTTCTTGCGCTCCACCTCATAGCCAAGCTTGGCCAACGCCTCCTGGACCATGGCGTTGGTGACCGAGCCGAAGAGCTTCCCGCTCTCGCCTGCACTCAACACCAGGGTGATCTCGACCTTCTCCAGCTGCTCCTTCAACGAGGAGGACTGCTTGCGCTTCTCCTCCTTGCGCTTCTCGATGGCGGCGGCACGGCTGGCGAAGATCGCCTCGTTGGCCTTGTTGAAGCGTACGGCCTTCCCGCGTGGCAACAGGAAGTTACGGGCATAGCCCGGCTTTACCACGACGACATCGCCCTCTTCCCCGAGGTTGATGACATCTTCATTCAGAATGACTTTCATATCTAGGACTCCTTACTCATAACGTCTATAGGTGAACCAACTCTCCGTCACTCCCAAGAGCGGGAGGGCGAAGATGACCAATACATTCAGCCCGGGGACCACAAAGGCCAGAAGGAACAGATACGTGACCAGTTTGCTGATTCGCACAACCTTGCCTCGCTTGAGCAGGAAGTGGACGATGATCGCGACCCCCTGCACTGCATAGAGCACCGCTATTGAGAGCGCCACCTGGAGGGAGAGGGCACGAGGCAGGTATGATGCCTTGGTGACCATCAAGAGCAGGACGACTGTCCAGGCCCCCAAAAAGGGCCAGAGCAGCTGTTCGCTCACCTTCCACCGTGAGACGGTGGTGGCGAAATCCCCCGCTTCGCGCTTCGTCCAGCTCAGCGCCATGAAACTGGAGAATCCCACCAGGACCATGCACATCGGGGCCAACATGGCACCAGTGCTCATCACCGCCACACGATAGAGGTTTTTCATGGCCGCTTCGCTGAAACCGGAGGTGGAGCCTTGTCCAAAGAGGTTTGCGAAGGTCTCATAGAAGAGCTCATCGACGCGCAGCAGCGCAGGTGATGGATGGGAGAACCAGATTACCATGACAACCGAGGCCACCACCCCGAAGAGGGAGGAGGCGAGGTAGCGATGGGAGGTTGGGTGTCCCTCGAGGGCGATCCACACCGCCGAGGCGACCAGCAGTACCGTGGGGATGAAGAGACTGATCAAAAACAAGAGCTTGCCTTCGACCGATCCCAAGGCTCCCCGGGCCTTGTAGAGTTCCGTGGCCAGGATCAACAGGGCCAGCACCCCCACCGGGGCGAGGGCTTCCCGTTTGTTGGTGAAGCGGGTGTGCAGAACCATCAAGGGAATCGTGAAGAGAAAGTTGCCGACCATGATGCGGGAGAGCACGAAGCTCGCCCCTGTCATCAACAGCGCGTCCTTTCTCAGTTTTGGTTCCTTGAGGTCCGTCAACACCATGGCTTACTTCTTCTCAAAGGGGAGGTAGGCAAGCACACGGGCCCGCTTGATCTCGGTGGTGACAGCACGCTGGTGCTTTGCACAGCAACCGGTGATCCGCGCAGGCAGGATCTTGCCACGCTCGGTGATGTAGCGCCTCAGAAGTTCAGGGTTCTTGTAGTCAGGAAGGGTGTCCTGGGTACAGAATCTGCACACTTTCTTGCGGAAGGCAGGGCGTCTGCCACCCATGCGACGGTCGCCACGACCAGAGCGGCCATCCATTTCGTTCATCATGGAATCTTTATCGTCATCTTGCATTGATTGTACTCCTATCGGTTTCTATTAGAATGGGATCTCGTCATCATCAAACTGCTCGGGGCCCACCATATCGAAGGCAGGTGCTGCCTCCTCCTGGCCGGTCCGTCCCTGGTATTGATTCTGACCACCCTGCGGGGCTTGCTGATTACCCCAGCTACGCTGTTGCTGTCCACCCCGGGAGTCGGAACTTCCGCCCGGACTGGAGAGGAGCTGCAGTGAGTTCACGACAACCTCGACCTTGCTGCGGCTTTGACCGTCCTGCTCCCACCTGCTCTGGCGCAACTCTCCGATGATGGAGACTTGCCTCCCCTTCTCAAGGTACTGGTTCAGGTTCTCGGCACTCTTGCCGAAGAGAGTACAGTCAAAAAAGTTGGCCTCGTCCTCCCATCTGTTGTCAGCCGTCCTCTTTCTCCGGTTGACTGCGATGGAAAAACGACAGATCGCCATGCCTCCACTGGAGTAGCGAAGCTCGCTCTCCCTCGTCAGCCGACCGACCAACGCTACCACGTTCAAGTCATTAGCCATGCTCTTGCTCCGTTATGTTATTTATTTGTCGATGTTGACAAACAAGAATTTCATGATGTTGTGATTCAGCAAAAATGCCTTCTCAAACTCAACAATCTTCTCAGGGTCAGCCTTCAGTTCAAAGTAGACGTAGTGTCCCCTATCCTGTTTCTTGATTTCATAGGCAAAGAACTTGACGCCCATGTCCTCCTGCTTGGTGATCTCCACCCCAGCAGCTGCAAACGTGCTGGTCACCATCTCTAGGCCAGCATTCTTGTTATCCTCATTCGCTGAGAAGATAACGGTGAACTCATAATTTCTCATGGTTCCTCCTTACGGACTTAATGATCCGCCCTCAAGGACGGATAAAGAGGTAGATACCTACCCTACCATATTTGCAGAGCGATGGTCAACAAAACGGCCTCGGGCAGACAAAGCAAAAAACCGCCGGGAACCGACGGTCTTTTGCTTTGTGTAGAGACGTGACAAGAATCGTATTATTTGTTCTTATGACGATTCTTTCTCAGTCGCTTCTTTCTCTTATGAGTGGCAATCTTATGCCGTTTTCTCTTTCTTCCACAAGGCACTGTAGAGCTCCTTACCAACCGGCAACGCCGGGTGATTTTTTGTAATTACCTGGCCATTATGCGCTCCTGGGCAAAAAGCGTCAAGGGGTGTGGCAATCGTTTGAACGGCGCTCTCGCCCCCTTCCACGCGGATGGCCTCTTTTGAGACGAATCCTAACCATCGCCTGACGGATGGGAAAGAAAAGGCGACGGCGGTGGCCATTGTACTTGCTCGAAAACCACTTTATCCATACTATGGAGCTGAGGAGGGTGCATGAAGGTTCTGATCTTCGGCTTGGGGCTCCATGGCGGGGGCCATGCTGCCGCCACATACTTTCTCGATCGTGGCGACGAGGTACGGATTACCGATTTGAGGGGAGCAGAGGAGCTGAAGGGGTCGATTGCCGAACTCAAGGCCCGCGGTGCCCACCTGATCATCGGCGAACACCGTAGCGAGGAGTTCCTCTGGGCCGACATCGTCGTCAAGAATCCTGCCATCCCCCCCTCCCACCCCATGCTTGCCCAGGCTCGGC
>CALFMX010000257.1 GCA_937902565.1 uncultured Spirochaetales bacterium | reverse complement strand
TGAGGATGTTGATATCAACGTCGTAGATCCGTACCAACTTGCTGACGATCGGCTGCTCGACGAGCGTCGGGCTGAACCTCAGTGCATAGCGCCTCTTCATCTCACACCTCCTTCACGGGGGACCAGGGGTCGGACAAAACTATCGGAGGGCAGCGGGGCAACCGCCTCGGTGAGGTAGAACTCCTTCGCTTCGATCCACTCCTTGAGCACCTGCGCAATCTCGCGTGCCTTGGCACGTGAGGAGAGCGGGGCGGTCTTGACCTGCCGACCGCCATCGAGGGTCACCGAACCGCTGACCAGCTCACTGTAGGTCACCGACCGCACCGGCGGGTGGCCATCCTTGCCATAGTCGCAGATCGAGGTCTCGATCCGGTCGTTGGAGATGGCAAGGTGGGCAGCCATCTCCTCATCGAGGACCGGGATGGGGATACCGATCCCGACGAAGAGGGAGACACCGTACTTCTCGTAGTAGGCGCTCTTGATGAACGCGGCAGACATCTGTTTGGCGTCCCCGACCACCGCCAGGGTTGCCCCGCCCATGGTGGGCACACCATCCTTGTTGCGGCTACGACGTGTGTTGAACTGCGTGCCATTCCACGCTACGTAGCCCACACTCCCACCGAGGAAGATCCTCGTGCCCAGGCCGATGGTCCTGAGGTAGGGGTCGTTGAGCAGGGGGCTCAACTCCCCGCTGGTCGAATAGGTCACATTGCTGTAGCGGGGCAGGAGGCTGCCCATATAGGTGTATTTGATCTTGCCGGTCGAGTTGGTCGCAGCCCCGTAGTTCTGGTAGGCGTTGCGCGGGTTGAAGAGGTAGAACTCGTTGACCGTCTCCTTGTTGATCCAGGTGTCGACCTCCCGGGTGGGGTAGCAGTCGGTCCCCTTGCCATGGGCCTGGAGGCGCACATCATCGCCCCTGATGAGCGCCTCGATGACATGGGCACCCCCATAGGTGGGGTCGAACTTCGATTCGGCTGTCGCACCGATGTAGGTGTCCACCGCGGCGAGGCCCTCGTAGGCATTCACCCCGTTGAGACGGATCTCCTCCATCCTGATCGGGGGCGACCAGTGGCCGAAGTTGATGACCGCACCGCTTGAACACATCGGGCCGAAGGTCGCGGTGGTGACGATATCCACCTCTTCGGCCAGCGTGCCCAGGCTCTTTGAAGTAGCCATCTGGGCAAACTCCTCGGCGTTGACCACCACAACGGTGCCTTTTCGGATCTTCTCATTGATCTCTGCTACGGTTTTTGCCATGTGAGCTCCTTGTCTGTTATAACGGGGATGAGATGGTATGCGGGCACCTCGTACGGGTGGCTCGCCAGGAGCGCGGCCACCACAGCGGCCGCCCTGTCCTTCTCGACAGCCAATTCTATACGCCACTCATCGCATCGCTCAAGGGTATCCTGTGTTCCCACGAATGGGGAACTACCTGCCAAGGGCCTGAACTGCCCTGTTCCCAGGGTCTGGAAGCAGCACTGGTCGTAGGCTCCGATGGCGCCCCCGCCTGCAGCAAAGAGGGCGTCCTTGACAACTTCAAGATGTGAGGGGGGAACGTAGGTAACCAAGATATACATCTTCTCTCTGCCTCGCATTCTTCGTATAGTGATGCCATGGTAAAGCTTATGGCCTTTCTGGGCAACCCGACCAGCCAATATGCAAAGACACGCCACAACGTGGGGTGGATGATCGCAGACCACATCTATCCAATGGAGGCCTGGTCTCAAAAGTTCCATGGCAGGATGAGCTCACGCGACGGGGTCTTCCTGCTCAAACCCGAGACCTTCATGAACGAGAGCGGACGCAGTGTGCGGGCGGCGCTGGACTACTACAACCTGGAAGCCGAACAGCTCCTGGTCATCCACGACGACCTTGAGCTGCCCTTCGGGACCCTCCGTCTCCAACAGGGCGGTGGGCTCGGCGGACACAAGGGGCTTCGCTCGATCGTGCAACACCTCTCTGACGACTCGTTCCTGCGCCTGAGGGTCGGCGTCGGCAGACCGGTGCACGGCTCAGTCTCCTCATGGGTGCTCAGCCGCTTCGACCCGATTGAGGAGGCGCTCCTGCCCGATCTCTTCAATACGGCACACATAATGCTCAAAAGTCAGCATTCTACCCTTCCGGTCATAAAGACTTTTGCCTAGCCCATTGATTACCAAAGATAGGGGTTACAAGGGTTTTCCCCCATGCTATACTGGGCTACCGTTATGGGCTGACCACACCCCGAGGGAGGCGTGATTTGATTACACGTGATTTCCGTATTTCAGTTCGAACAAGGACCGAAATGGATTTTTTTCCACCGCTCTTCGCTTCTGATTCAGATCTTGCCGCCTTGCATCGCCAAGCGGCGGAACTCGCCTTCTTCTACAACGCCAAGGTCAAGGCCAAAGGGGGCAACGATTGGGTCTCCCCGGGACGCCTCCACGCCTGTGCCGTCCTCCACCAACTCTACCAGAGCGTGCTCTCCCGCTACCTCTCCGATAGCGAGCCCGACTACTTCACCCGCCTCACCAACCTCGTCAGCAAGAACCATGCCGCCCAGGAGGTCCTGGCCTTCTACATGAAGGAGTTCCCCTCGCCGTTGTTGGTCGAACAGAACCTCCCCCTCGACTTCTTCTATGAGGAGTCGATGCGCGGCTACTTCATCCACCAGGTCATGGGTGAGAACCCCGCCCTCATCAAGGCGACCAAGCCATTCCTCGCCCCGGAGGGGCTCACCTTCCCCAAGGCCTCCCAGGCGTTGACCGCCATGCTCGGTGGCCATGGGCCGAGCCAGGGGGCGGCAAGCGGCATCGACGGGGACATCTTCAGCTTCCTCTCCCGCCCCGCCAAGCTCTATCCCGACAGCCTGCTCGACCAGATCTCCTACATCCTGGAACACTGGGGAGACCTGATCCCCGATACCATGAGGACACTGCTTTTGAGGGCGATCGACTTCGTGCAGGAGGAGGAGAGACCATACTATCCACCGGTGGGAGCCGGCGGCAAGCCACCGATGGTGGTACCCGACTACTCCCTCGGCGATAGCGAGTACGAGGCATTCACCGCCGACCGCAACTGGATGCCCAACGTCGTTATGATCGCCAAGTCGACGCTGGTATGGCTCGACCAGCTCTCAAAGGAGTACAACCGACCCGTCCACACACTCGACCAGATCCCCGATGAGGAGCTGCAGAAGCTCTCCAGCCGCGGCTTTACCGCCCTCTGGCTCATCGGCCTGTGGGAGCGCAGCTCAGCGAGCAAGAAGATCAAGAACTACTGTGGCAATCCCGAGGCGGAGGCATCGGCCTACTCGCTGAAGAACTATGAGATCGCCTCCTCGCTGGGGGGCTGGCCGGCCCTCGATGACCTGCGCCAGCGTGCCGGGCGCTACAACATCCGCCTGGCAAGTGACATGGTCCCCAACCACACCGGCATCGACGGGGATTGGGTGATCAACCACAGCGACTACTTCATCCGCCAGAGCTATCCCCCCTTCCCCTCCTACACCTATGATGGGCCGAATCTCAGCGATGACCCACGCATCGAGATCAAGGTGGAGGACCACTACTACGACCAGACCGACGCTGCGGTCACCTTCCGCAGACGGGACCTGCAGAGTGGGGAGACCACCTATATCTTCCACGGCAACGATGGCACATCGATGCCCTGGAATGACACTGCCCAGCTTGATTTCCTCAACCCAGTGACTCGAGAGGCTGTCTATCAGCAGATCAAGCACGTGGCGAACAACTTCCCCATCATCCGTTTCGATGCTGCGATGACGCTGGCAAAGAAGCATATCCAACGCCTCTGGTACCCGGCACCGGGACACGGCGGCGACATCGCCGGACGTTCGCAGTACGGCCTTGATGAGGGGGAGTTCAACCGCCTCATCCCCCAGGAGTTCTGGCGCGAGGTCGTTGACCGCATCAGCGAGGAGCTGCCCGACACCCTCCTGCTGGCCGAGGCGTTCTGGATGATGGAGGGGTACTTCGTCCGCACCCTGGGCATGCACCGTGTCTACAACAGTGCCTTCATGAACATGTTGAAGAACCAGGAGAACCAGAAGTACCGCGATACGATCAAGGGGACGATCTCCTTCGATGCCGAGATCCTCAAGCGCTTCGTCAACTTCATGAACAACCCCGACGAGGAGACGGCAATCGCCCAGTTCGGGGATGGGGACAAGTACTTCGGCGTCTCCACGCTCCTGGCCACGATGCCGGGCCTGCCGATGTTCGGCCACGGCCAGGTCGAGGGCTACCGCGAGAAGTACGGCATGGAGTACCGCCGCTCCTACTGGGATGAGAAGCCCAACCAATACCTGGTCGAGCAGCATGAGCGGAGGATCTTCCCCCTCCTCAAGAAACGCTACCTCTTCAGTGGTGTCGACTACTTCGAAATCTTCGACCTGAACCGTGACGGCCACGTCCAGGAGAGTGCCTACTGCTACGTCAATGGCACCGAACGTGAGCGTGCCCTGGTCTTCTACAACAACCAATACGAAGCAGTCGAGGGGTGGATCAAGAGCTCAGCCCCCAAGACCGAGGGGAGCGGGAGTGAGAAGCGGATCCGCACACTCACCCTGGCCGAGTCGCTGGGCCTCACCCTCGGGGGACGGCGCTACGTCATCTGGGACTCCTTTGAGGAGGGCCTGACCTACATGCGCCCCTCGCTCAGGGTCTACGATGAGGGGATGTTCGTCCACCTCCGGGGCTTTGAGACGAAGGTGTTCTTGAACGTCCGCGAGGTCGAGGATATCGATGGCACCTATGGCGAGCTCTATGAGCAGATCGGGGATAGTGGTGTCAGGGACCTCGAGACCGAGATCCTTGCCCTCCGCCTCAAGCCCATCTACAAGGCGATGGAGAACCTGGGCAGCCCCTCCTTCTTCAAGGAGATCCGCCTCCTGCTTGCCGGAGAGGCGACCAAGAAGAGCGAGCGCAAGATCCTCTTCACCCTCGCCGAGGCGTATACCCACCTCAATGCAGCGCTCGAGACCCTCCACCCGGCGGCACGAAAATCGCTCCCCGAATCCGTCAGGGAGGTCGAGGCCTCGACGATGCTCACCGAAATCCAGCGCTGGATCGCCCTCTTCGGCAGCGAGGAGGGTCGCGTGGCCCTCCATGGGGCCAAGATCCTCGATGAGGCAGAGACGATTGTCGCCGCCGCCCTCTTCATCAAGCCATTCATCTCCGAGACGATGACCATCACTGATGCGATGAAGGTGAGCGACCGCCTGCTCCTCTCACGCTTCTTCTCCAAGGAGTTGCGTGAAGCGGGCTTTGTTGAGGATATGGCACGCAAGGTGTGCCACAGTGCGGCAATCCTGGCCGCCGCGGCGTACATGGTCGATGATATCACCGCCGATCCCCTTGCGATCCTCGCCACCCTCGTGGAGGATGAGGGGGTCCGCTCCTATGCCAATATCAATGAGCACCAAGGGGTCGTCTGGTACACCAAGGAGGCGATGCAGGAGATAATCTACCTCAGTGCCCTCTCCCTGCACGTTTCCAAGGGAATGGAAAGACCAGCGTCGTACATCAAGACCCTTCTGGAAAAGGAGAGCATGGCGGAATATCGCTTGCAACGGCTTATGTCCTAAGCGACTTTGATTGACTTGCCCTTGATGTTGGATTACTCTGTCTGGTATGAAGACGTGGATTAGTTATTTAGCTGCAACAGCATTTGGCCTGGCTGCAACACTACTGTTTGGTGAATCGGCTCTCTTCTCCCAAATCATGTATACCATCACGGCGCTCGTGGTGCAACTTGGGGGATTTGTGCTCATCCCGCTGGTCTTTATCGGATTTTCCAGCGGTATTGCATCGTTGCGCAAGGACTCGCAGGGAGGGGTCTTCGCCCGGACGACGATCATCTGGTCGATTGTGACCACGGTGTTGCTTGCCGTTTCTGCCGCGGCCGTCTTCCGCTTCTTCCCCGCACTCTTTCCCGCCAGCAGCAGCGCCGGCTCAACGCCAGAGCTGCTCTCGATCATCACCCCACAATCCCTTTCACAGATCTTCTCGTCAATCTTGCCGGTAAACCCCTTCTATACGCTGGTCAGTGCAGAGAGCTTCCTCTTCCCGATTATCATCATCGCCTTGATCCTCGGCTACTTCCTCAAGCCCAACCTTGAGGTCATCAGGCCGGCGTATGTTACGATGAACTCCTTCAGCGAGACGATGTTCCGCCTCGCCAAGGCGTACACCAGTGTCGGCTTCTTCTTCATCTTCTTCGCCTCGGCGTACTGGTTCACCCACATGCAGTATGAGGGGACCCTCTTCGTTGCAGGCCGATTCCTCCTCATGCTCATCGCGGCAACCTTCGCGGTGTTGCTCGTGGTGCTGCCGCTGCTCTTTGGCATCGTCAGCCGCTTCAGGCTCAACCCCTACAAAGTCATCTACCGGATGTTGGCACCCGCCATCTCGGCCCTCTTCTCCGGCAGCATCTTCTTCTCCAGCCCCATGACGATCAGCCTGTCCCGCCATAACCTCGGTGTCCAGAAGCGCGTCAGTGCCACCAGCGTCCCCCTCTACACCATCATCGGGCGCGGAGGCTCTGCCATGATCGCCACCCTGTCGGTCCTGAGCCTTCTCTATGCCACAAGCGGGCAGCTGCCCCCGGACAAGGTATTGGTGATCGTTGCCCTCAGCACGGCCCTCTTCTCCTACCTCAGTCCCCTCTACCTGGGCTGGGAGGTCTTCTTCATCACCACCATCACGCTGCAGTTCCTCAAGATCGACCTCTACGGGGCCGAGCTGAGCATCATCGGCCTGATGCCCCTGCTCAACGGACTGGGCATCCTGATCGACTCCTACATTGCAGCCTTCGGGGCGGCATACACCACCAGCCGCATGGGAGTGAAGATCGATAGCTCGTACCGGGATATCATCTAACAAGCGATGGGCAAGAGAGCACGCTTCATTCTCCTCGGCATCGAGGGGGTCATCACTGTCATCCTCACCATCGTGCTCGTCCATGGCATCACAACCTCCGTCGAGCAGGGGAGCTGGGTCATTGCCCGCTCCCACATCCTGCCCAGCCTCATCCACCTCTGGGTCACCATGGTGGTGGCTACACTGCTCTGTTTCTTCTACCGGGCCAACATCGGTGCGGAGGCACGGGTGTTGCCGATGCTCTTCTTGATGATCAGCCTGGGCAATGTGAAGATCCTGCCACTCTACTACGGCCTGACCACCACCATCGTCATCTCCCCCTACGCCATCGCCATGGTCTACCACTTCTCCCTCCTCTTCTCCTCCTTCCTCTTTCTCGCCTCGGCGATCTTCCAGCAGACAATCAACCCGATCAAGCTCAGCCAGTACTCCTTTGTAGGCGCCTCGGTCGCCCTCTTCATCACGGTACTGACCCCCATAGCCGTCAATAACCCCTCATTCCTCTATGAGGTGAGCGTGACCAACTCCCTCTTTGCATGGATTTGCATTCTCATCAATCTCCTCGCCGCCCTCACCTTCCTCGTCTCCATGCTCGAGGAGCACTTCAGCCGCCAGGCACTCAGCCGCGGCCTTGCCTTCATCCTGATGATCGCCGGCAACGCCATGGTGGCGATGAGCCAGCACCCGGCGGTCAATACCATCGGCCTGATCCTCTACATCGCCGGATCGACAGACCTGCTGCTGGTGACACGGGCCCATAACATCTGGTTCTAGAGCGCAAGACAGTTGTTGTAATACCCAGAAAATCAATCCTACCATCACAGTAATTGCAACAAAATATGCTATTTTTGTTGCAATATATTTATTTCTATATTTCTTGCTTTAAAATTCCACCATATTTGTTGCATTTCTTGCAAATCCGCTTGAGGCTTCTTCCCGTAATCACTACACTGCACACATCTTTACACCCCTATGGAGGATCTCGGATGAAAAAGCTATCACGCATCTTGGTCGTCGCCCTCGTCGCTCTCACTACCCTCTCTGCCCTGGAGGCTCAGCCGGTAACGGAGAGGCAGCCCATCAAAGTCCTGGTGCTCGGCATGTTTGAAGTCGGGGAGAACAAGGAAGATTTTGCCGGAGAGTTCCAGCACTTCTATGAGCACTACTTTGATGGCAGCCCCGCCTACACCCTCAATGAGATGCCCCTGACCCTCTACGTCAATAGCGACGGGGTTGCCGGGGCGATTGCCGGCATGGGCAAGGCACAGGCAAGCGCCACCCTCACCACGATCCTCCGTGACAGCCGGTTTGACTTCTCCGATACCTATATCCTCATCAGCGGCTGTGCCGGCATGAGCCCGGAGCGCGGAACCCTCGGGGATGTGGTCATCGCCGATGCACTCGTCGATGTGGAACTTGGCCATGCATGGAAGGAGTCCGACAATCCTGCCGGATCGGAGACTACCTTCATGCGCTCCTCCGGCTACGACCGTGCAGGGTATATCCCCCTCAACCAGGACCTGGCCCGGTGGGCGTACGAACTGACCCGGGATGTTGAGCTCCTCGATGATCGGGCGGCCGCCACCTATCGGATGAACTACGGCCCTCTCCAGGCAGCCATGACACCGTCGGTGAGGATGGGCGTCTCGGTAACCGGGGACAACTACTGGCACGGCAAGGGCTCTTCAGAGCACGCTGATGTGGTCACCGCCGCCTACGGCGATGGCACCTACATGGTGACGCAGATGGAGGACAACGCCTTTGGGGTGGTCGCCCTCAACGAAGGGAAGCTCGATCGCCTGATCGTCATACGCGACGTGGTCAACTACGACCAACCCTACAGCGGGCAGACCGTCCTCGAGAGCCTTGATGCCTCCTCTGGAGCATTTGCCATCGGGATGAAGAACGGATTTGCCGTCAGCAGACCGATCATCGATGCCCTCGTAGCCGGCTGGGATGTGTACCAGAAGAACACCCCTGCGTTGTAAGACACCACCAATTCCCGGAAAAATGGGGCTGTTTCAAACCGTGTTTGAAGCAGCCCCACATCTTGATGGCAATGAACCGGTCAATCCACTGTGATGACCGACTTGTCGTAGTCAGCGGGAGCCTCGAAGTCGAGGAAGTTCATCACCGTGGCGGCCAGACTGCTGATCCCGAGCCCCTCGTTGAGGGTCTGGGAGTACTCGCCGTTGTAGCCGTAGTCCACGATGATACAGGGAACCGGGTTGAGTGAGTGGCTCGTCTTCGCCCGCACCTCCCCATTCTCCTTGCAGAGGAGACTGCCGTCCTTGGCATGCTCGAACATATCGTCGGCGTTGCCGTGGTCGGCCGAGATGATCATGACGCCTCCAGCCTGCTTGACCGCCTTGGCGATCCGCCCGATCTGCAGGTCCATCCCCTCCATCGAGCAGACGACAGCCTGGAAGACCCCGGTATGGCCGACCATATCCCCGTTGGGGAAGTTGAGCTTGATAAGGTCCCATTCCCCGCTCTCGACCTCGGAGATGACCCGATCGGCGATCTCGGCGCACTTCATCCACGGTCGCTGTTCGAAGGGGACGATGTCGCTGGGGATCTCGACGTACTCCTCGAGCTTCTCGTCGAACTTGCCGGTCCGGTTGCCGTTGAAGAAGTAGGTGATATGGCCAAACTTCTGCGTCTCGCTGATCGAGAACTGCCTCACGTTCGATGCACAGAGATACTCGGCCATCGTCCGGTCGATCGCCGGGGGTGAGACCAGGTACTGCCGGGGGACATGGAGGTCCCCATCGTACTCCATCATGCCGGCGTACTGGACCTTGGGGTAGCGCTTGCGGTCGAACTCATCCAGTGTCTCCGCCTCGAAGGCCTTGGTGATCTCCAGGGCGCGGTCGCCGCGGAAATTGAAGAGGATGACACTATCGCCGTCCTCTATGGTCCCCACCGGCTTGCCGCCTTCGGCGATGACAAAGGGCGGCAGGTCCTGGTCGATGGCACCGGTCTCGCCCCTCAGTGTCTCAATCGCCTCCTTGGCGCTGGCAAAGAGCCTGCCCTCTCCGAGGACATGGGTCTCCCAGCCGCGCTTGACCATGTTCCAGTTGGCGTTGTAGCGGTCCATCGTGATGACCATTCGCCCGCCGCCGCTGGCGATCCTGGCGTCAAAATTCCCATCGTTGAGGGAGGCGAGGAACGCCTCGAAGGGAAGGAAGTACTCAAGGGCGCTGAGCTCGCCGACATCACGGCCATCGAGCAGCGCGTGAATCCTCACCCGCTTCACCCCCTCAGCCTTGGCCTCGGCGACCATCGCCTTGAGGTTGTCGATGTGGGAGTGGACGTTGCCGTCGCTGAGCAGGCCGATGAAGTGCATCGTCGAGTCGTGCTCCTTGGTGTTGGCAACCAGATGCTTCCAGACCTCACCATCGAACATGGCGCGGCTTGAAATCGAGTTGCCCACCAGCTTCGCCCCCTGGCTGAAGACCCGTCCACAGCCGATGGCGTTGTGCCCGACCTCGCTGTTGCCCATGTCATCGTCGCTCGGCAGGCCGACGGCCTGGCCGTGTGCCTTCAGCTTCGTCCATGGATTCTCGCTGTAGAGCTTGTCAAGGGTGCCGGTCATGGCAGCTGCAACGCCATCACCATCCTTGTATTTTCCAAAGCCCACGCCATCCATGATGATGAGGACAACCGGGCCCTTGCGGGAAATCTTTCCCATCTTCTTCAATGCAGTTACCATTGGGGTATGCTCCTTATCATAGGGGGGAGGTGGCTGCTTCAAGATAGGGCAGCGCACGCTCATCCACCAAATCCTTGAGCTCCTCACGGACCCAGCGGTGGTAGGCATCGACCATGGCCACCTCGGTCTCGGTGAGCAGCTCCTTAACTATCAATGTGCGTTCAAACGGACAGATGGTCAATACTTCAAAGCTCAGGAACTGTCCGAATTCACTCTTCACATCCTCTTGCACCGCAACGATGTTCTCGATGCGGATCCCGTGGCTCCCCTGTCGGTAGAGCCCCGGCTCATCGCTGATGATCATCCCCTTCTTCAGCGGCACCGCAAGCGGCCTCGGGCTGATGGACTGCGGCCCCTCATGGACATTGAGCCTGAAGCCGATGCCATGGCCGGTGCCGTGGTGGAAGGCGAGGCCCTCCTGCCAGAGGAACTGGCGGGCCAGCACATCGAGCTGGTAGCCGTTCGTCCCCTCGGGGAAGCGACAGCCGGCAAGCGCCAGGTTCCCCTTGAGCACCAGGGTATAGTCCCGCCTCTGCTGCTCGGTCGCCTCTCCGAAGAGGATCGTCCGGGTCACATCGGTCATACCGCTCTGGTAGTGCCCTCCGGTGTCGAGGACGAGCAGGCCGTCACCCGTCACCGTGGCGTTGCTCTCCTCGGTGGCACTGTAGTGGGGCAGAGCCCCGTGTTCGGCCCATCCGGAGATCGGGCCGAATGAGGGGCCGAGGTACTCACTTGAACGCTCCCGCTCCCGGGCAAGCATGGCTGCGATCTCGATCTCGGTGTAGGTACCACCCACCCTGTCGAGGCTGGAGAGGAAGTTCACGAGGGCCACCCCATCGAGGAGGTGGGCCCGTCTCATCCCCTCGAGCTCCGTCTCGTTCTTGCTCGCCTTGAGGTCGGTGGTGAAATCCCGCCCGGTGATGTAGTGCGAACTTGCCATTGCATCAGCGATGAGGAGGCTGATGCGATCGGGGCTGAGGTAGATCGTATCATCTGCCTTGATGACCTCTGCGAGAACTTTGGTGGTCTTCTCATAGGGTTCAATGGCAAATGAGGCTTCCGTTTTAGCGAGGATCTCATCAGAGAACCGGCTCCGGTCGACAAAGAGGAACGCCTTGTCGCGCCCGACCAGGGCATAGGAGTAGAAGACCGGGTTATAGGAGACATCGCTTGCCCTCAGGTTGGTCAGCCAGGCGATATCATCGAGGCTGGCGATGATCGTCCAGTCACCGCCGCTTTGGCCAAGCGCGGTACGCACCATCGCCAGTTTCTGCTCTGCCGAGAATCCGGCAAGGTCGTCGGCCACCTGGATGACCGGGGTGGAGGGTACGGCGGGGCGGTCGGCCCAGATCGCATCGAGGATGTCCTCCATCGCCACCAGTGTGAGGGAGCCGGCCCATGCGCTCTCGTAGAGGGCGCGGGCACTGATGGTGAGCGACTCCTGCGCAATGCCAACCCGGCTGCCCGCCTTGAGCTTTCTCTTGAGGTAGGTATTCATGTCGGGGTATCCCGGGGTGTCCAGCTTCATCAGGGTGAATTCGGTTCCTGCGATCTGCTCCTCCCCCTGGATGAAGTAGCGGGAGTCGACCCAGAGGAGCGCCTCGTTCGCCGTGACCAGGACCGAGCCGGCGCTGCCGGAAAAGCCGCTGATCCACTCACGGCTCCTCCAACGGGGGGCAACGTATTCGCTTTGGTGGGGATCGGTGCCGTTGATGATCCAGGCATCGAGGTTGTTCTTCTTCAGTTGGGCGCGCAACAATGCGACCCGTTCATTGATGGTTGGCATTCATGTCTCCTTGTGGCGATGGTATAGAAGCAGGGCAAAGAGCGTGCCGATGACGATCATGGCGAGGCAGAAGATCTGCCCGAGGGAGATGTTCAGCGGAGACTGGAAGAGTGCGATGGTGTCGCTCTCCTTTCCCAAGGCGATGATATAACCCAGATTCTCATCGGGGGCACGCAGGTACTCGATGAGGAAGCGAACCGTCCCATAGCCGATCATATACCAGGCAAGGCCCATGCCGGCCGGGCGTTTCGCCCGTTTGGGACGGATGACAAACCAGAGGAAGAGGAAGAGGAGGACCCCCTCGAAGAGCGCCTCGTAGAGCTGGCTTGGGTGGCGCGGCAGGTTGACCAGCTGCCCGCTCTGGTAGGCGATGCCCAGCTGGTCGGCAATCTCGCGCACCCAGGCGTAGTTGGTCGAAAAGAGCGGGGCATCGGGGAAGACGACCGCCCACGGTGCGGTGCTGACCCGCCCGAAGAGCTCCCCGTTGATAAAGTTGCCGAGCCTGCCGAAGGTATAGCCCAGGGGGGCGGCGAAGGCGACGGTATCTGCAAGGAGGAGGAAGTCCACCTTGTAGCGGCGGCTGAAGAGCCAGGCGCCGATGGCCGCACCCACCAATCCCCCATGGTAGCTCATGCCGGGCAGGCCGACGAACTGCCCGTTGCGGAAGGGCCAGAAGATCATATGGGGGTGGGTCCAGTAGTAGAAGGAGCCATCATAGAAGAGAACGCTGAAGAGGCGGGCGCCGATGATGAGGCCAAAGACGCAGTAGAGCATCACGTTGACGACCCCATCGTCGTCGAGGGCGATCTCTCCCCGCTTCGCCTGAACCCTGATCAGCAGATAGGCGATGATGAAGGCGACCACGTACATCAGGCCATACCACCGTATGGGAAGAGAGGGAAAGATCTCTGCTCTGATCCAGGAGGGGAAGGTGATGAATGTGGCCATGGGGGAAGTTTAGTAGGACAGAGTACGCCGGTCAAGGGTTCGCAATGACTCATAATTAATCTAACCTTCAAGAGGGCATGCGTCATAATAAAAAT
>CALFMX010000256.1 GCA_937902565.1 uncultured Spirochaetales bacterium | reverse complement strand
GACCGCCGAGCCTGCGCCCGAGGCGCCCGCACCCGCGGTCACGCGGGGCGATAACAAAGACGACAACAATGACGTGACAGAGGATCCGGCACCGATGGATTCGCCGAAATCGCGCGTAGAAGAGGGCGAAGCTTCAGAGCCGGATGACGCGCCGCCGCCGTCGCACAACGAGAAGCCTCCTAGCGGCGTTAGCGGCGGCGGTCCCCAACGCCCAGGCTTGGTACTTCGTCAACCGCTTCACCGGGAAATCCCAGTGGGACAATCCCCGCATGGCCACGGCGCCGTCCTCTACGAACACGACCTCGACCGCGACCGTTACCGCGCCCCTGCCCCCGTCCTCCGAGCTTCCAGCCGCGGGGGGTTATAACCCCGCCATACACGGCGACTACGACCCCAACGCGTGGTACGCCCAGGGCGCGTCGACCGAAGACGCTGACAACGCCGAGGCGGAGAGTGAGGATGCGGTGGCGGACCTGGACCCTTATGCCGCCACGGCGCGCTTCAACCGCTTCACGGGGCAGTTCCAGGACGAGGCCGCCGGCCCCGGGCGTCACAGCGACGACGCCAAGTCGCGCAGGCAGATGAACGCCTTCTTCGACGTCGACGCCGCCGCCAACTCGCACGACGGCCGGAGCCTCAAGGCCGAGCGGTCCAACAAGAAGCCCAGCAAGACGGAGGTCAAGGCTTTCAAGGAGAAGAGGAGGGCGAGGAAGGAGGAGAAGAGACGAGCTTGGCTCAGGGATTGAAGGAGCGGGGAGAGACACAGAGAAATTCTCTTCCCCCCTTTCTTTTTTACTTACCTGCTTTAGCTTGTTTCTCGAACCCTTTTGCCCTTTTGTTTGTGGGTCGAATCTGGTAGTCTGGCGTTTTCTGTTGGATAAGGCAGAGAGAGAAAGAGCTCTAGGTCCCCGACAATAGAAAGCGTGTTACGCTTATGTCTTTTCTTCCTTGTCTTTTCCTTTTTCTTTCTTCGTTTCCTTTCCAGGGAGGATGGCGCTTGAACTGGCAGTAAGCTTGCGACATTTCACTCACGCTGTGAACAACATTCAATTAGAGCCTGACTCTTTGCTGCATCGGAAAAAACTGTCATTTGTATATAAAAATTCGTTACTCCTTAATCCTCATCCTCATCATCGTCATCGCTCTCGTCACCGGAGCCCTTCTTGTCATGCTCTTCGTCATCGCCTTCTGCGTCGAAGTCTTCGATCTCGACGTCAACGTCATCATCGATAATAACATCATCATCGATAACATCATCATCATCGAGCAGCGAATCATCATCCTCAGGGTCCTCCTCAAGGGCGCCCTCAACCTGGGGCTCCTCCTCGTTGAGGCTTGCACACATCGGTGTGCCCCCATTCTCCAACACAGTGACATCCTGCTCACAGAGAATTCCCATGATATCCTCGATCACGGTCTCATCGTCAGCCAGTTCGGCTCCCATTGATTTGCGGATATCATCCTTGGTAACATGACCGTTCTTGACCGCAAGCAAGCTCAACTCTTTGACAATTGCATCACTTCTGACTTCATCAAGCATCTGTTTTATGTACCTACCCATCCTACTGTCGCTCCAGGCGATCCCTGAGTTCGGCGATCTTGGCGTCGATCTCACTCTTGTCGCGGAGCAATTCCTCAATCTCATCAAACGCAGTGCCATCATGCAGGCTCAACTCAAGCAATCGCCTGATGCTGGACCGTTGACGCTCATATACCCTCAGCTGGATCCGCCCTACAGCCTCTTGCACTATTTTTTGCGGCTCCAGCTTGAACTCCTCCATCGTGAAGGAAGCGGCCACATCACTATAGAGCTGTGGATCATTGATCATCTGTAGGATACTCTCGTCCTGTGTGACACCCCCCTGTCTAGCGGCCTCCTCCAATACATCGTAGAGCGCCTGTGCCTCCTCATCCTCCAAATCCTCGACAGCAAGCTTCTGACGCATCCGCAAAAACAGTTCCCGATTGTTGACAAGGGTCAACATCGCATATAAGTCTACCGTGATGGCTGCAGGATTCAGTGCAGTGGTTGCCATCACTTCTTCGGTCTGTACAGTCTTTGGGGGACTGCTCCTCTGTTGTGAATAATCATCAAGAATCGAGGATTCGTCAACATCAAGCACCGCGGCAAGCTCCTTGACCAAGCCCTGTCGCTCAATAGACGACCCGGTTGCATCCAAAAACGGTCGAACCACCCCAAATATCGACGATTTGCCCTTGGACGTCAGTATATCATACTGATTTAATGCACTCTGTACAAGATAATGGAAGCCATCGATGCCCCCTGAGGAGAGTGTGCGCGCCAACGCCTCCTCCCCGTCGCTTTGCAGGAGGTCCGAGGGGTCCTTGGCCCCGGGCCCAAGGCTCAGAACCGTGGTTGCAATCCCCTCCCCCTGGGCGATGACCACCGTCTTCTTCACGGCACTCTGCCCGGCGCTATCGCTATCGAAGAGGATCTTCATCTTGTCGCTATAGCGCCGCACCAGCTTGGCCTGCTCCACGGTGAAGCTGGTGCCCAACGGTGCCATCGCTCCATCGAGGCCCGCCTGGTGGAGGGCCAGGACGTCGAAGTTCCCCTCACAGAGGATGACATCGCGCCCCCCCTTGAGGGCGGAGAGCGCCTCATAGACCCCGAAGAGGTTGTACTTCTTGGAGTAGATCACCGTCTCGGGGGTGTTGATGTACTTCGCCTTGCTGGTATTGGAGAGATCCCGTCCGCCGAAGCCCAGGCACTGGCCCTGCCAGTTGCGGATGGGGAACATGAGGCGGTCGACAAAGAGCGGATAATGGGGATTCTTGCGGCTGAAGAGACCGCTGTCGGCCAACAAGCCGTCACTGTAGTGCCGCTCACTGAGAAAAGAGTGGAGCCAGGAGGCATCGGAGGGGGCATAGCCGAGGTTGAAGCGCTCCCACATCGCTTCGGAGACACCCCTGGCCCTGAGGTAGGCGCGTGCCCCCTCACCCTGGCGGCTGGAGACGAGCAGGTAGTGGAAGGAGTTGGAGATCTTATCGTAGAGGTCCCAGAGCGTCTCCTTGAGGTCGCGGCTCTGGCGGTCGCTCTCGCTCTCCTCCTCGATCTCGACATTGGCACGACGTGCGAGCATCCGTACGCTCTCTGCAAAGGAGACCTTCTCCATCTCCATGATGAAGTCGAACATCGAGCCGCCGCGCTTGCAGCTGAAGCAGTAGTAGAAGCCCTGGTCCTCAACAACACTGAAGGAGGGGGTCTTCTCCTCATGGAAGGGGCAGTGACCCCAGAGCCGCCCTCCCCGGGCGGTAAGGTGGACGTAGTCACCGACCACCTCGCTGAGCGAGAGGCGGGCCTTGATCTGTTCCAGAACTCGATCGGAAATCTTGGCCATTCTTCTCCTATCGAAGCATCAACGGTTCACGACCCCGTTGCAAACTCAACAGTTCGTCGATCTCCTCCCGGGTGTAGTGGCGCCCGACCCCGATGCCAGGGCAGCTTGCACCCTCCTCGTTCCAACTCTTCTCATCATCCATGATAGCCGGCCAGAAGGGGTAGGTTCGACACTGTATGGGCCGAGCATCATAGACGCTGCACCTGCCATCCTTGAGGAAGATGCAGTCCCAGTTCGCCTGCTCCAGCAAGCTGACCAGCTTGAAGGAGCCCATGTTGACCATATGGCAGTACCGCTCTATGAAGGTATCAGGATCAAGCGAGGTCTTTTTACAGAGGCGGCCGAGGTCATCCTGGGAGAGGAAGACATAGCCTGGCTCTACGCCACAGCAGTAGGAGCACCCCTCGATGCAGGAGAAGTTGAGCCCGTCCTCGTAAAAACAATCCATCACTGCCTCACTTGTGTAGACGAAAAAGGCCTTCCTCGACGAAGAAGGCCTCCAATTGGAGAGAGAAGGATTCGAACCTTCGAAGGTATAACCGGCAGATTTACAGTCTGCTCCCTTTGGCCACTCGGGAACCTCTCCATGCCAAAAGACAACCGTACCTTACCGAGTATTACCACCTTTGTCAACCATTCGCAATGACTCATAATTAATCTAACCTTCAAGAGGGCATGCGTCATAATA
>CALFMX010000255.1 GCA_937902565.1 uncultured Spirochaetales bacterium | reverse complement strand
TGGGCGAGATGTATTGCTCGGAATACGAGTACAGTGCGCCCGCCAGGCCGGCGAAGCCGGCGCTGATGACGAAGGCGAACACCTTGTGCCGGTAGACCGACACGCCCATGCAGTCCGACGCGATCGGGCTGTCGCGCAGGGCCTCGAAGGAACGGCCCAGGTGCGACTTCAGGATGCGGTGCACCACGATCAGCGACAGCACCAGCAACGCCGCCACCAGCCAGAAGTACTCGCTCTTGGTCAGGATGTGCCCGCCGATCGACGGCTTGGGGATCTTGATGCCGAGGGGGCCTTCGGTCATGAAGGTCATCTCGTTGATCAGGATCTGGATGATGGTGCCGAACGCCAGCGTCACCATCGCCAGGTACGGCCCGGTGACCCGCAGCGCCGTGGCAAGGATCTGGGAGATGGCGCTGAAGAGGTAGCTGAGGGCGACGACCTGCAGGTACTGGGAGCCATGGAGGATGACCGTTGCATCGTCGGTGAAGATTCCCATGATCTGGTGGGGGAAGAGCAGGGAGGCGATGGCCATCGCCAGGGAGGAGATGCCGGCAACGAGCACCGAGAGGCCGAGCACCTTCTGGATGCTGGACCGGTTGCCGGCCCCCCAGAACTGGGAGAGGAAGATGGCGGCGCCGGAGCAGACCCCGAAGTAGAGGAGGCTGATCAGGAAGAACATCTGGTTGGCCAGCGCCACGGCGGCGATCGAGGCCTCGCCGAGCTGGCCGATCATCAGGGTGTCGACGAAGGAGAGCGAGTTGTTCAACAAGCCCTGGAAGACCACCGGGAGGGCGATGCCCACCATCTTCGTATAGAACGCCTTGCGTTCATTCACTGCTCTGTTCACACGCTATCGACGGCCCACCAAAAGGTGTGCCAACTCCTTTCTATTCGCTTTTTCCAGGGCTTCGAGGACGAGGGGGCGGTTCTCTCTCTTGTGGTGGTGGAGAAGTGCGCGTTGCAGTCTCCGCTCCCGTCCCTTTGGAACATGGATCGGTGCAAACTTCCTCCCCGGCCGTGGATCGAGGCCAGTGTAGTACATGCAGGTGGCGCTTGTCCCGGGGGTCGGGTAGAAATCCTGGACATCATCGGGGATGAAGTGCCCGCGCCTCAGGTAGAGGGCCAGCTCGATCGCATCATCGAGCGTACAGCCGGGGTGCGCCGATATGAAGTAGGGCAACAGGTACTGCTTCTTCCCTGCCCTCGCGCTCTCCTCTTCAAAGATGGCTTGAAACTCGTCATAGAGCTCAATGGGAGGCTTGCCCATCGCATCGAGGACATTGTTTGAGACATGTTCGGGGGCAACGCGGAGCTGGCCGCTGACATTGTTGGCAGCAAGGTGGGCGATGAACGTTTGCACGGTGGAGGCGGGGGCGACCTCAAGTAGATAGTCATAGCGCAGCCCACTGCGGACAAAGACCTTCTTGACCCCCTTGACCGCCTCCACGCCCCTGATCAAATCCAGGTAGTGGTCGTGGTGCTCGATGAGCTCGCTGCAGGGCGTGGGGTGGAGGCAGAGCTTGGCCGGGCAGGGCCCATGCTCCTCTTGGCGTAGGCAGGAGGGGCCCTGGAAGTTTGCCGTCGGGCCGCCGAGGTCATGGATGTACCCCTTGAAGGCGGGGTGGGCGGCCATCCGTTCAGCCTCCTTGACTAGGGAGGCCTTGCTGCGGCTTATGACCATCCGTCCCTGGTGGCTCTCGATGGCGCAGAAGGAGCAGGAGCCGAAGCACCCGCGGTTGCTGGTCAGTGAGAACTGGACCTCCCTGAGCGCCGGCACGCCCCCCTCACTCTCGTAGTCGGGGTGTGCATCGAGGGTGAAGGGCAGCTCATAGAGGGCATCGAACATCTTCTGGTCCAACACGGGCGCCGGTGGGTTCTGGACGACGAAGCGTCCGTCGCTCTCCTGGACGACCGCCCTTGATAGGGTTCTCCTCCCTCAGGTGCCGGGAGAAGGCCTCGGCGTATGCTCTCTTGCCCGCTTCGGTAGGGGTGTTGGAGCGCTTGTCCCGATCACTGACCGCTTCGAAGGAGGGAATGGTGACACGCCGTTCGGGCAGGCTCTCGCTCTTGCCCGTCACATAGACGGTTCCGGGGATGTCGGTCATCGTTCGGATGGACTCGCCCTCCTTGAGCCGCTGTGCGATCTCCAGGCTCTGCCGTTCGCCCATGCCGTAGACGAGCAGGTCAGCCTTGGAGTCGAGGAGGATCGAGCGACGCACCAGATCGCTATGGTAGTCGTAGTGGGCCAGGCGCCTCAGCGATGCCTCGATGCCGCCGATGATGATCGGGACCTCCCGCCCATAGGCCTGGCGGGCGAGGTTGGTGTAGACGATTGTGGCCCGGTCGGGCCTCAGGCCCGCCGTGCCCCCCGGGCTGTACTCATCGCTGCTTCGTCTTTTGAGATTTGCAGTATAGTGTGATACCATGCTGTCAATATTGCCACCGCTGATCATGGCACAGAGCCGTGGTGTGCCCATGGCCAGGAAATCTCTTGTTGAGTTGTGTGCAGGTTGTGCGATAATACCCACACGAAAGCCCACACTCTCAAGGAGCCTGCCCAGCAGGGCTGCCCCGAAGGATGGATGGTCGACGTAGGCATCGGCGGTGATGAGAGCGATATCGATCTGCTGCCAACGACGCCGGTCGAGATCCTCTTGTGAGGTAGGGAGAAAGGCCGAACGAGGGGCGTAGGTTTTCACATCGCCATGATAGGATATTGCCTACCGGGTGTAAATAGCGGGCTGTAAGGAGAGAAGATGCGCAAAACCGATATCCTTGTGATACTGAACCCCCATGCGGCCAAAGGCAAGGCCAAAACCCACGAAGCGACGATTCGCCGCCTCTGTGGAGAGCGTGCGACCCTGGTTGAAACTGAACAGGCGGGAGGGGCCCAAGCCCTTGCCTACCAGGCAGCAATGGATGGCTGGCCGATCGTGGTGGCAGCCGGTGGCGACGGTACGGTCAACGAGGTCGTCAACGGCATCTGCGATGCCCATAGGGATGGATCTGTACAGCCCAAGCTGGGGATCATACCGGTGGGGAGGGGTAATGACTTTGCCTGGGCAATGTCCATCCCGCGCTCCATCGAGGAGGCGGTGGCGGCCATTCTCTCCGGCAAGGAGCGCACCATCGATGTGGCCATCATGCATGGGGGCAACTTCCCCGATGGACGGTGGTTCATCAACGGGCTGGGAGTCGGCTTCGAGCCGCTGGTGACCTTTGCGGCGAGCAGCTTCAAGCACCTCAGCGGGGTCCCGAGCTACGTGATGGGCTTGATAAAGGTGATGATCAACTACCCCAAGCCCTACGACCTTGAGATCATCCATGATGGTGAGCGCTCGTATGCCAAGAGCCAGCAGCTGTCGGTCTGCAATGGGCGGCGGATGGGCTCCTCCTTCATAATGGCTCCCGACTCCATCGTCGACGACGGCCTCTTGGATATTGTCTACTCAAACGTCCCCATCGCCCCCTACCGCTTCCTGCCCATTGCGGTGAAGTTCTTCAAGGGCAACCAGGTCAAGCTCAAGGAGTTTACGGTCAAGCGGGCCAAGGAGGTGATCCTCCGCAGCAGGGACAACCCCATGCCGGTGCACATCGATGGAGAGGAGGTATCGCTCGGCTGCATGGAAATATCCATAAAACTCCACGCAGCCTCAATCGTGATATTTGCCTGAAATTCCAAAACCGTGTCCAGTGGGGGAGAAAAAAGGGACGAACCGTTCACTTTTCACATAATTATGCTCTTTCAATGTTGGACGCAAATAGCTATGATACAATCGATTAGTCAATGATTGGTGAAAGTGACACCTTGAATTTCGAAAATTTAATACTTTTCAACTCTTATTGTGGATTTGATTGACTTCTCACAAAAGAGGGTATATCTTTAACAATGCGCGTTTTGTGTCGTTTTCCCCTACTATAAGGAGTTTTTACGTTGATTAAGGATATGGTACCGTTCGTACACTTCTATGACCAGGACTTCGTCGATATGTATGATCGAACCTGGGTATGGATTGACGAACTTTGGAAGAGCGGAACCGAAGCCAATGGATTCTCAGGCTCATATCTCTCGTACCCGGGTCAAGAGACCTTTAACCAATATCTGAACTGCCTCTCCTCTCTTTTTTTGGTCTATAGCAACCAAAACAACTCGCCGTTTCCCTTGCTCGACTACTTCTATTCCAAGCAGGAGAGCAATGGTGCCATCAGGAGCGAGTACTCCATCGAGGATGGCAAGGCGGTCTTCAGTGCGAACAACCCCGAGGGGATCTCCCCTCCGCTCTTTGCCTACATTGAGCATGGGTTCTACCATAAGATTGGAAACAAGAAGCGGCTGAAGGAGGTGGTGCCAGTTCTCGAGCGCCACTATTCGTGGATCCAGGAGACATTCCAGAAGCCCAATGGGCTCTTCAGTGTTCCCGTCGAGGCGTGCCAGAGCGGGAACATTGACCGTGGCCACGTCTACTATCCGCTGGACTTCAACGCTCAGCTCGCCATCAATGCCCTCTACATGTCCGCCATCGGCGATATTCTCAACGACAAGGAGCTGAGCTTCAGGTACAAGCGGATCTACTTCTCGCTGAAGACGAGGATCAACTCGATGATGTGGGATAGTGAGACGAACTTCTACTACGACCTGGACATCAAGGAGAACCGGATCGCCAAGCGCTTCATCGGTGCGTACTGGACCCTGCTTGCCGAGATCCCCAACGATGAGCGGGCCGCCTACATGATCGAGCAGCTCAAGGACCCCGCCGAGTTCGGCACCGACAACCCTTTTCCCGGGGTGCCGGTTTCTTCCAGCGACTATAGCGAGGAGGGCAACGGCTACAGCGGAGGGGTGGTGCCGGTGAACACCTACATGGTCATCAAGGGGCTGGAGAAGTATGACCAGTTCATCTACGCCCGTGAGTGTGCCATCAGGCATATGTACTTCATCCTCGATACCCTTCATCCGGATAGCGATGCCATCGGTGATGTCTGGGAGGCGTACCTCCCCAACAAGGAGGGCTACTCCAAGACCGACGCCATCGAGGGCTTCCCACGCAGGCGGCTCTTGCCGTATGTGGGTCTGGTGACCATCACGCTGATGATCGAGAACATCATCGGCCTTGAGATCTCCCTGCCTCGCAAGACCGTCGATTGGGTGATGCCGAGCCTCGAGGCGATGGGGATCGAGAACCTTTCGCTCAAGCGCAATATGATCACGATCCTGAGCAACAAGACCGAACGTGGCTGGGAGATTCGCCTGGAGAGTGAGAAGCTCTATTACTTCACCATTGAAATCCTTGCCGAGAGCAAGAAGAAGACCCTCCCCATCCCGTCGGGCAAGTGTTCGATGTTGATCGACAAGCTCTGATATGGCGTGGCTTGGCAAGCTGATCGGCGGCTGGGCCGGTTTCTTCTTCGGCGGGCCGCTCGGCATGATCGCAGGGATCGCCTTCGGCCATATGTTCGACAAGGCCGGGACGGTTCCCAAACAACAGAGAGGCAGTGTCTCGTCACTTGAACAGCGGCAGATGCTCTTCTTCGTCGGCGCCTTCTCGATGCTGGCGAAGATCGCCGCAATCGATGGGTCGGTCAGCAGCAGTGAGCGCTCGCGCGTCATCGCCTTCATCCGCAACGACCTGCGCCTGGGTAAGGAGCAGGAGGAGCTGGCGCTGAGGATCTTCGATACCGCCGCCTCCAGCGAGGAGAGCTTTGACCGCCTGGCCCTCAAGTTTGGCCAGACCTTCCGGTATGAGCCGAATATCCTGCAGACGATGGTGGACATCCTCGTCCAGGTCGCTGCCGCCGACGGCACGGTGACCCTGGCGGAGCAGGCCCTCATCAATCGCGCCGCCCAGATCTTCGGCATCGCCGCCACCTACGTCGACCACCTCATCGCCCGGTACAGTCCCAAGGCCGATCCCTATGAGAAGGCGTACTCGATCCTTGGTGTGGACAAGAGTGCCACCGATGACCAGGTCAAGAGCGCCTACCGGAAGCTCAGCCGGGAGTTCCACCCCGATGCCCTCGCCGCCAAGGGGATGGGCGAGGAGTTCACCGCCCATGCCACGGCGAAGTTCAGGGAGATCCAGGGAGCCTGGGAGACGATCAAGGACGCGCGGGGCATCAAGTAGAGCCCGGATACGTGCT
>CALFMX010000254.1 GCA_937902565.1 uncultured Spirochaetales bacterium | reverse complement strand
TTTGTGGCGACCTTTGACCGTTCACGGGTCGATGTCAGTGCGATCGACCTCGCTTCTACCGAGCTGGAGGACCAGATCACAGAAGTCGAGGAGCGGTTCACCGGCGATACCCTCGCCTATATCGGAAGCGTCGGTGTGGTGGGGGAGGACCGGGCCTATGACAAGGCGGTCGTGGTTGCGGTCGGTCGCCTACATCTCTATGACGCAGGCCAGGGCCGGGTGATCTTCGACACCGGCGATGTGGAGGCGGTCGCCCAGGGGGCCACCATCGAGGAGGCGCGCATCAACGCATTCGACCGCTTCGGCACCATCGCTGCATCGCGTTCAATTGCCCATCTCTTCACCCTCTGAAGAGGTGTGCCAGGGCGGTCGGACGGTTGGAGATGATCCCCTGTACCCCCGCCTGCAACAACTGGTCTGCAACCCCCTCGTCATCGACAGTCCACGGCAGCAGTGGTGCGCCCCGCTTGAGCGCGGCGTGGGCCAGGGTGTGCTCGGGCTTGAGGAGGGTTGGGCGTGCCACAAGGCGGCCTTGGCCATTGCGCAGGACGGCAGGAACCTCCGGTGAGTGGCTGTAGATGAGGGCTGTCGGTATCCGGTTGGAGGCAAGGCGCTTGAAGCGCCGGAGGAGAACCGGGTTGAATGATGAGACGAGCACATGATCGGTGAGGCCTGCCTTCTCGATGGCCTTGAGGACCCCCTCCTCGAGGCCGGTGTCTGCAATTCCCCGGGCCTTGAGTTCAATATCGTAGATCAGGTTCGTCCCGATCGAGGAGAAGACCGCCTCGAGGGTGGGGATCCGCTCTCCCCCTGCGATGGGGATCTCTTTGAGCTCCTCCCACTCAGCCTCGTCGATGCGTCGGTCGATGTGCGCCATCCGGCGGAGGGTGAAGTCATGGAAGACGACCAGTGTCCCGCATGCGGTGCGCTGTACATCAAGCTCGATGCCATCGATGCCACTCTCGATGCACGCCTCGAAGGCGGCGAGGGTATTCTCGGTGTGGTGCTCGCTGTCCCCTCGGTGGCCGAAGAGCCGTTTTCGTTCAAAGAGCGCGTTCACCGTCTCTCCCCCATCTCAGCCGTGCAACCTCCGCTTCCCAGAGACTCTCGTCGATCGTCTCCAACACCAGGGGGATGGAGGCAAATCGCCCATCGCCTGCGATGTGGTCGAAGGTCTCCCATCCGATGGTCCCCGCCCCCAGGCTTGCATGGCGGTCGAGGTGGCTGCCTGCACTGCTCTTGGCATCGTTGAGGTGCATCCCCCACAGCTTGTCCAGGCCGACAAGGCTATCAAAGCGTGCGATGGCAGCCTCAAAGCCATCGATGGTGGAGAGGTCGTAGCCGGCGGTATGGGCGTGGCAGGTGTCGATGCAGCATCCGATGCGGTCGGGAAAGCGCGAGGAGGAGATAATCAGGGCGATCTCCTCGAAGGTCGAGCCGAGGGTGGTGCCCGCCCCGCTGGTATTCTCGATGACCAGCCGTGCATATTCGGTCTCCTCGATGGCCCGGTCGAGGGCTTCAGCAACGCGTCGGCACGCCGCTTCGCTCTCCAGGAGGCCCAGGTGGGCACCGGGGTGGAAGTTCAACAGCTTCAGACCCAACGTCTCTATGCGTCTGATCTCATCGATGAAACCATCGAGTGCCTTCTCCCACTTCTCCTGGTCTGCGTTTGCAAGGTTGATGAGATAGCTGTCGTGTACCAGGACACTGCCATCCTCGAAGCCCAGCTCCTCCATTGTCTCCCTGAAGCGGAGCGCCTCCTCCTCGCTGATCGGCTTTGCCCTCCATTGGCGCTGGTTCTTGCTGAACATGCCAAATCCATTTGCGCCCAGCCGAGCAGCCTCTTCTGCTGCCTTGTGAAGGCCGCCGGCGATGCTGGTATGTGGTCCAATAGTGTGCATTCGTCAACGCTAGCTTGGCAGGCTCCCCTTGTCAAGGACCACTGCTCGTGCTAGTTTCTCGGTACAAGGAGCTACATGCATGCAAGAGCACCAATGGGCTGAAGGCGACCAAATCGCCGGTTTTAAGATTACTGCCATCGAGCATCTGGAAGAGTATCAGGGGGTGGGGTACACCTTTAGCCACATAGAGACCGGGATGGAAGTGTTCCAGCTGGTCAATGACGATCGGGAGCGGTTCTTCAGCTACATCTTCAAGACCCTCCCTTCCAACGACAGCGGGGTGGCCCACATCCTCGAGCACTGTGTGCTCGCGGGCAGTGAGCGCTATCCGGTCCGCGATCCCTTCATGAGCTTGCTCAAGGGATCGGTCAACACCTTCATGAATGCGATGACCTATCCGGACAAGACCCTCTATCCGGCGGCGAGCCCCCTGGCGGCGGACTTTGACAACCTCTTCTCCGTCTACACCGATGCGGTCTTCGCCCCCCTGCTTCGTGAGGAGACCTTCTGGCAGGAGGGGGTGCGCCTCGTCTGTGATGAGGCGGGGTGCCGCTTTGAGGGGGTGGTCTTCAACGAGATGCTCGGTGATGGCTCGGACCACGATTCAATCGTGGGACGCAGCAGTGTGAGCTCCCTCTATCCCGACACCGCCTACTCGTTCAACAGCGGTGGGGACCCCGAACAGATCATCAAGCTGGACTACCAGCAGTTCGTCTCCTTCCACAGTCAATTCTACCACCCATCCAATGCCAAGCTCTTCCTCTACGGGGACCTCGAGGTGGGTGAGAAGCTCGCCTACCTCGATGAGCACTACCTCCTGCACCGTGGCTCGCTGAACGTGCAGTCCACCGTTGGCGAGAGCCAGATGTGGGAGAGAGAACGGGCCGTGAGCTACACCAGCCCCACCGAGAACGGCGAGGGCAGGGCGAGCAATTCGGTGGTCTGGGCGTGGGCGACCGACAAGGTCACCGATTCCCTTGCGGTGGTCACCCTGTCGACCCTGGTCGACATCCTCCTCTCCAACCCTGCGGCCCCGCTCTACAAGGCGATCCTGGAGAGCGGGATCGGTGATGATATCTCCCCGGAGAGCGGCATGAGTGGTGACTACCTCCAGATGCCGGTGATCATCGGCTTCAAGGGCATCGACACCGACCGGGCCGAGGAGGCGGGAGCCTTCATCCTCGATACCCTCAAACGCATCGTCAAGGAGGGCCTTGACGAGAAGCTGGTCGCCTCGTCGCTCAAGCGTGCACGCTTCAAGCTGCTTGAGGTTCCCGGCGGCATTCCCAACGGGCTGCGCATCCTCAACCGCGCGATGCGCGGATGGGTCTATGGAGAGGGGCCGACGGCCACCATCGGGTCGGCAGGGCCGCTGGCCCAGCTTGAGGCAGCCCTCAAGAAGAACCCCCGCCACTTTGAGGATTGGATCGAGGAGCACCTCCTCAATAACCCCCACCGCTGCCTGGTCACCGTCAGGGGTGATGAGGCTCACCATGACCGCCAGCTCGAGGCGATCGCAAAGCACACCCAACGCGTGACCGATGACCTCGGGAAGAAGGGGGTTCGTGAGATCATGGCGCAGAATGAGCGCTTTGATCAATTTGAGGCGGGAGCGGACAGCGAGGAGGCCCTTGCAACCATTCCCCGTCTTCTGATCGGGGACCTGCCCGTCGAGGTCAAGGAGAACGAACATACACAGAGGACGTGTGGAGGGCGCCCCCTCTTCGTACGTACCCGATTCTGCAACACGATCAGCTATGTGAACGTGGCCATCAACGTCGAGGACCTGACAACCGATGAGCTGCGGTTGTTGCCATTCTACATCCGCCTCGTGCAGATGAGCGGGATAGGGAGCCGCTCCTACGTCGAGGTCGCCACCGAGCTGAAGGACCGTACCGGGGACTTCGGCCTCTTCTTGGAGATGGGCAGCACCATGGAGGGGACGGGTGCCCAGTATGTGATGTGCCGAGCCAAGCTCATCGCCCCCGATGCCCCTGCCGCCCTTACCCTGATCGCAGAGATCTTGAGGGAGAGCAATGTGGGGGACCTCGGAGCCCTCGGCAATGTGCTCACCACCTTGCGCGGTGAGTACCGTGATTCGGTCACCTATGCGGCCCACGGCTTCGCCTCCCTTGCCGCAGCAAGCATGCTCAGCCCCCTGCAACATGAGGGTGAGATGGTCAGCGGCCTCAGCCAATGGCTCTACCTCGAGGGGATGGAGGGTGATGAACTGGCCCGATTGGCCCACCAGATGGAGCAGCTGCAGAAGAAGCTGGACAACCGGCAGCGGCTGACCCTCCACCTCTTCTGCGATGAGGAGAGCGAGAAGGGGATGACCGATCTGCTCGAGCGCTTCGTCTCCACCTTCCCGAGTGGTGCTCCCATATCCGCCTCACAGCGCCACGATGGGGTGGACTACAGCGGTGAGATCCATGCCCTGCAACTCTTCCGCCTCCCCTCCAGTGTCAGCTACCAAGCCTATGCGCTGCGTACCGCAGAGCGGGGCAGTGAACTACAGGCCGCCCAGACCCTCCTGGCACAGATGATGAGCGGCAACGAGCTGTGGGAGCAGATCAGGGGCCAAGGCGGAGCCTATGGCGTCAGCGCCACCGTCGATATGATGGAGGAGCTCTTCCTCTTCTCCACCTACCGCGATCCGCGCATCGTCGCCTCCTTCGATGACTTCAAGGCGATCCTCGCCTCCTATGCAGCGGGCCATGTGGATGGGAAGGCACTCTCGAGTGCCCTCATCGCCCTCGTTGGCAGCGAGCTGCGCCCCCTCTCCCCGAGCCAGCAGTCCCTGCTCTCCTTCAGACGTCTGCTCTATGCGATCAGCGACGAGTACCGTAGCCAGCGGCGTGAGCAGCTGCTCGGCGTCGATGAGGAGGCAATCGGCAGTGCGGCAGCCACCCTCCTGGAGGGGGCGAAGGCGGTGGAGAGCCGGGTGGTGATAGCCGGCTCCCAGCTCCTGGAGCGCGAACGCGCCAAGGACCCTGCCCTCGATGGGGAGGCGGTCAGATTGCCCTTGTAGGGGTGATCAGTAGACTGGCTTGAGGCCTGCGTGGTAGAGCAGGCCGCTTACCCTGAAGAGGGAGTAGGAGGTGTAGGAGAGGGAGATGGAGAAGTCATTCGCCATCTCGATCATCGCCGGACTCGGCTTCTTGTTGCGTGTCAGGAGAATATTCTTGATGTCGCTCATCTCAGCGGTCCTGATCGCCTGGACATTGGAGAGCCCGGTGATCAGGATGATGTCATCCTCAAGGATCGTGAGGACGTCACTCATCAGGTCGCTGGCAAAGCCGCGCTTGATGTCATCCTCCAGGTGCTCCTCTCCACAGACGAGCTTTGCATTGACACAGCTGAGAATGTCTTTAAGCTTCATGGGGGCAGTATACCATAGAATTGACTATCCTTCCCAGTGGGTAGAGGGGTTTTTTGCCTTTCAAAAAGGGGGGCAAGAAGTTATACTGGCTCAATAGGAGGGCACAGTGAACTATATCGGAGCTTTGGACCAGGGAACAACCAGCAGCAGATTCATTATTTTTGACCAGGACGGTGCAATCGTCAGCAGCCATCAAGCCGAGCATCGGCAGATCTACCCCAAGCCGGGATGGGTCGAGCACGACCCCGTCGAGATCTGGCAGATGTGTGAGCTCTGCATCACGGAGGCGCTGAAAAAGGCCTCCCTCTCCGGCAGTGACATCAAGGGGATAGGAATCACCAACCAGCGTGAGACCATCGTTGCCTTTGACCGCAAGAGCGGTCGCGTGCGACACAACGCCATCGTCTGGCAGGATCTGCGCGGTTCCGACTTGATCAATGAACTCAAAAAGACGAGTGATGCATCCTTTTTGGAGAAACGAAGCGGCCTGATCCTCAGCCCCTACTTCTCAGCAAGCAAGATTGCCTGGCTCCTCGATAACGTCGAGGGCCTGCGGGAGGAGGCCGAGCGCGGCGAGGTGGTCTTCGGGACCATCGACACCTGGCTGGTCTACAATCTCAGCGGCAGGAAGGCGGTGGTCACCGATGTCTCCAATGCATCACGCTACTTCTTGATGGATATCAATACCCTCGAGTGGGACCAGGAGTTGCTCAGCCTCTTCAACATCCCGGTCCAGGCCCTTCCGACCATCGTCCCCTCCACAGGGGAGGTCTACGCCCACACCTGTGAGGATGGCCCCCTCTCCTCCCAGGTCCCTGTGGCGGGCATCCTCGGAGACCAGCAGGCCGCCCTCTTCGGCCAGGCGTGCTTCTCTGCCGGGATGGCAAAATCCACCTATGGTACCGGCTGTTTCCTCTTGGTGAATACGGGGGAGGAGGCGAAGCTCAGCAAGGAGGGCCTGTTGACGACCGTGGCCTACCAGGTGGCGGGCAGCAAGCCGGTCTATGCCCTCGAGGGGTCGGTCGCCGTGGCCGGCTCACTGGTCCAGTGGGCGCGAGACAACCTCAAGCTGGTCGAGAGTGCGCAGGAGCTGGACAGGCTCGCCGAGAGTGTGCCAGACTGCGGGGGCGTGTACATCGTGCCGGCTTTCAGCGGGCTCTTCGCCCCCTATTGGCGCAGTGATGCACGCGGCGTCATCGCAGGCCTTACCGGCTACGCGACCCGCGCCCACATCTGTCGGGCAATCCTGGAAGCCACCGCCTTCCAGGCGTGGGATATCTTCTGCGGCATTGAGCGTGATGGCAACGTCACCCTCAGTGAGCTGAAGGTCGATGGGGGGCTGACCAACAGTGCTCCGCTCATGGCCTTCCAGGCGGATCTGCTCGGCATCCCGGTCATCCGACCGCTGGTCGTTGAGACCACGGCCCTGGGGGCAGCCTATGCCGCCGGCCTCTCGGTAGGGGTGTGGGAGAGCCTTGATGTGCTCGCTTCCCAGTGGAAGGAGGAGCGGCGCTGGGAGGCCACGATGGGAGCGGATGAGCGCAATGAAAAGATCTGCTTCTGGAAGAAGGCCGTGAACCGCACCCTGGACTGGGTGCAGGGTGATAAGTAGGAGTGGTGATGGGCGTGGATAGGTTACAGTCGCTCTTCTGGTTTGTCAGGCCCACCGTGCAGGTGGGTGTCCTGGCGTGGGTCTTCTACCGCTTCTATGTGGCCATAGCCCAGACCAGGGCGCAGCAGATCATCAAGGTGCTGGTGGCCCTCTTCGTTGCCTACGCCCTCTCCTCCATCTTCAAGCTCGAGGTCCTGCTCTGGTTTTTCAGGCGGATCTCGGTGCCGGCGACAATCCTCATCTGTATCGTCTACCAACCTGAACTGAGACGCTCGTTCACCCAGACGCTGGGATCGCGGGGGCGTCTCTTCAGGATCGGGGCACAAGCGACCAGCAGCGACCAGATCGACTCGATCCTCAACGCCTGTACCGTCCTGGTCAACAAGCGTCGTGGAGCCCTGATCGTCTTCCCCCGCCGCTTGGGGATCAAGACGATCATCGACAGCGGCACCCGGCTCAACGCCGACCTCTCCACCAGCCTGATCCTTACCGTCTTCGACCATGATACCCCGCTCCACGACGGTGCCATGATCATCCAGGGGGGCAAGATCATTGCGGCGGGCTGCTACCTGCCGCTCAGCGACCAGACCGATATCAAACGAAACTTCGGCACCCGTCACCGCGCCGCCCTGGGCCTGGCCGAGGAGAGTGATGCGGTGGTCCTCATCGTCAGCGAGGAGACCGGGGCCATCAGCCTGACGTACAACGCCAACCTCTTCTATGACCTGGATGTCCCGACCACCAAACGGATGCTCCTGGCGCTCTTCAACTACCATGACATCACCGGTGAGGACCTAACGGATGAGGAGGCCAGCGATGAGAACGAATAAGCACCTGCAGAACCTGCTCTTCAATTGGCCCGCCAAGGTATTGAGCCTCGTCTTTGCCGTGCTCATCTACGCATTCATCCAATACTCCACCCTCGATACCCGCGTGGTGACGATTCCCCTTGCCGTGACGCTGCCCGATGATCTGGTGGCAGAGAGCCTCGTGCCCCAGAAGATCGAAGTGCAGATCAAGGGAAATGAGAATATCATCTACCTCGTCGACCTCAATGCCATCACGGCAACCATCGACTTCTCCGATGTGCGCGAAGTCGGCATCGCGACACGGAACATCGTCCTGGTCTACAACGAACGGGTCTTCGACAATGCCCAGATCACGCTGTTGGCGCAGCCAAGCCAATACCGCATCCTCTTCAAGTCAGGTGATGGCCAGTGATGGGTGTGGGCCTTGGCATCGACGTGGTGAATATCGCCCGGATCAAAGCACTGTCAGAGGGGGTGAGGAGGCGTATCTTCCACCCCGATGAGCTTGCCTATGCCGACGGGATGGGCAGCGAGGCGGCCGCAGAGTACCTCGCCGGCCGCTTTGCCGCCAAGGAGGCGTTGGGCAAGGCCCTCGGCTGCGGGGTTGCGGCCCTCGTCCCGAAGAGCGTTCTGGTGGAGCGTACCGAGAGCGGCAAGCCCGCCTTTGTCCTCGAAGGGAGGGCCAAGGCCCTGGTGGGCAGTGCCCAGATTGAACTTTCGATCTCCCATGATGATCCGGTCGCGGTGGCCGTGGTCCTGCTCGTTGGAGGAACCCATGGCCCGCAGTGATTGGAGAAGGCCTGACCTCCTGCCGCTTGAAGCAGGGCTGAGGCGCATCCGGATGACCATCTCCTACCACGGGGGCCACTACAGCGGGTGGCAGCGGCAGCAGAACGCCACCGCTGTGGCACAGGTGGTCGAGGAGGCGGTCCTTGCCCTCCTCGGGGAGGAGGTCGAGGTGGTGGGCAGTGGCCGTACCGACAGCGGCGTACACGCCCTGGCCCAGGTGTGCCACATGGATATTGCCAATCCACGCATCAAGGCCGACAAGCTCGCCATCGCCCTCAACCGGCATCTGCCGCCGGACATCCGGATCCTGGAGAGTAGTGAGGTCGACGGCTCCTTCCATGCCCGTTTCACCACGATGGCACGGACCTACCGCTACTACTACAAACGCCACGGCGATGTGACCGGGTTTGACGGGGAGCTGGTGGCCACCGTCAAGGAGTTCCCTCCCCTGGATCTGCTGCAATCCTATGCATCCGCGGTCGCGGGAACCCACGACTTCACCACCTTCACGGCAAGCGGGGACCTCTGCCCGAGCAAGTTCCGCGACATCTATGAGTCATACTGGCGCCTTGAACGCGACCGATGGGGCGGGGAGCTGCTCACCTACACCATCACCGGCAACGCCTTCCTCTACAAGATGGTCCGCTCCCTCGTCGGTTCGATGATGGAGTTCGCCTACCAGGGGATCAGCGGTGAGGAGTTTGCAGCCCGTCTGGCAGCAAAGGACCGACGTGGGGCCGGGCGCACCGCCAGCGCGTCGGGGCTCTACCTCTACCGCATCAGCTATGATGAGGGTGAGTATGCGTGGTTTGAGGAGGACAATGATGAGTGACCAGAAGGGGAGGCGTGAAGCACTCTCGGCTAGCATCGAGACCTATCTTGATCTCATCGGGGAGGCCGAGGCGGTGATCGCCGGCAAGCCCTATACCAAGGAGGAGTGGGACCTCTCCACCATCCTCGATGTTCTCGCCCCCCCACCGCTTGACCTCGACTCCATCGATGGGGCGAACCTCCGCGTCCTGGAGGCGATGGTCGCCTCCTGCAGCAAATGTCGTCTCTGTGAGGGGAGAACCATGACGGTCTTTGGCGAGGGGTCGGCCCCCGCCCGGGTGATGGTCATCGGCGAGGGGCCCGGCTATGAGGAGGACAAGAGCGGGCGCCCCTTTGTCGGCAAGGCGGGCGAGTACCTGGAGAGCTGGCTCAAGTCGATCCACCTTGACCGCATGCAGGGGGTGTACATCGCCAACATCGTCAAGTGCCGCCCACCGAACAACCGCGATCCGCAAACCGATGAGCGGGAGGCGTGCATGCCCTATCTGCTGCGCCAGATCCAGCTCGTCAAACCCCAGTTGATCCTCCTCTTGGGACGGACCGCCGCCCAGACACTCCTGAACACCGAACAGGGGGTGGGTGCGCTGCGGGGACGCTACCACCGCTGGCAGGGCATTCCTGTGGTCGTGACCTACCACCCGGCAGCGGTGCTGCGCAACACTGCAGAGCTGCGGCGCCCGGTGTGGGAGGATCTCAAGCGCGTGGCCGCATACCTCGGCATCGAGCTCGGTCGGTGATCGCGATGCCCCACTACGCCCAGCTGCTCTTCGACCTCCCCCTCCCAGGACCTTTCACCTACGCCATCCCCGAGAAGCTGATGGAGACGGTCGCTGTCGGCAAGCGGGTGAGCGTCCCCTTCGGGCAGCGCAAGATGACCGGATTTGTCATTGCACTCACCGATGAGGTGAGCGGTGATTTTGCCATCAAGGAGATCGAGCGGGTCATTGACAAGGTTGCCGTCTACGGTGAAGGCACCATCGCCCTTGCCGAGTGGATGGCCTCCTTCTACCTCTGCAGCCATGGCCAGGCCCTCTCGCTGATGATCCCGACCGGGCGGGCGGAGAGCAAGGTGGCCGCCCTCGATTTTGCCGACCAGGTGAGCTTCGAGCCGATCGAGACCCTCAGCGCTGAACAGCAGGGGGCCATCGATGAGATCAACGCGGGCCGCTCGATGATGTACTACCTCTATGGGGTCACCGGCAGCGGCAAGAGCGAGGTGTACCTGCGGGCCGCCGAGGCGGTCATCAAGGAGGGGCGGTCGGTCATCTACCTCGTGCCGGAGATTACGCTGACCCACCAGCTCTCGCGCATGGTCAGCGCCCGGTTCGGCAATGCCGTGGCAATCCTCCACTCGGCCCTCACGCCAAGCCAGCGCCTCAAGGTGTGGAAGAA
>CALFMX010000253.1 GCA_937902565.1 uncultured Spirochaetales bacterium | reverse complement strand
GTCGTCAAACCCAAGGAGGCCTATATGTACCGCCGTATTTCCGTCCACCTGGACCACGGATTCGACTGCAAGCGCCGCATCGACGCCGCGCTTGCCCTGGCCAAGCGCCACAAGGGAATCGCATTCACCGTCCCCTTCAGTGAACACGGCTGGGGCGAGCCTGCCAGCGAGCCCCTGCCCTATCAACTCATCGTCACCATCGTCGAACGGGGGCAGCGTGAGCGTTGCGTCCAAAGCGCCCGTAATGCAGGTGCGAAGGGGGGGACTGTCATCAGCGGCCGTGGGGCAGGGATTCCTGCCCACTACTATGTCGATCTGGAGATCGAGCCCCAGAAGGACATAGTACTGGTCTTGGCCCCCACTGCACGGTGTGAGGCGATCAAACAACACATCATTGCCGACCTTGGCCTACAAAGCCCCGGTACGGGGATGATCTTCTCCCTCGGTGTACAACAGACGACCGGCGTGGTCGAAGAACACAAGCGAGGAAGACGATGAAGATACTGCTGCAGAAGGCAAACGAAGTCATCAAGACGCTCTTTCCCGTTGTCGTTCTGGTTTTGTTGCTCACCTTGACGGTTGTCCAGGTCCAGGGGGACATCCTGGGCCGATTCTTCATCGGTTCGGCCCTTCTGCTGATCGGTCTCTCGATCTTCCTTTGGGGCATAGACCTCTCGATGAATGCCATCGGGGAATTGATGGCGACGGAGCTCGCCACCAGCAAGCATCTAGCCAAGATCCTGATCATCGGCTTTTTGTTGGGCTTTCTCATCACTGTCGCCGAACCGGATCTCCTGATCTTGGGTTTGCAGATCGAAACGGCATCAGGGCACACCATGGACGCCCTCTTCATCGTCTATGTGGTATCGACGGGGGTCGGCTTGACCGTCTCGCTGGGAATCCTACGCCTTCTGAGCGGGAAGATGCGGTACAACACCTTCATGGCACTCACCTACTGTGTCATCTTCATACTGGCGCTCTTTGTCTCCGAGGAGTTCCTCGCCATCGCCTTCGACGCATCGGGGGCAACCACCGGGGCGCTGACCACCCCCTTTGCCCTGGCACTGACGCTCGGCCTCTCCTCCATCAAAGGCGGCAAGCACGCCGAAGAGAACGCCTTTGGCCTCGTTGGTGTGATGAGCGCCGGACCGATTCTTGCCGTCCTGCTGTTATCGATTATCACCGGGCAAAAGCATATCTACAGTGCCGCAGACCCCTTTGTCATCGAGACCGGCATCATTGCCCCGATCCTCCGCCTCCTGCCGGTGACCTCCTCCGAATCGCTGATTGCACTGCTGCCGATCACCGCCCTCTTCTTCATTTTCAACGCCTTCAAGTTCAAGATTGGCGCCAAGCACCTGCTCTCGATCATCGGGGGCCTGTTGTTGACGCTCAGCGGCCTGATCCTCTTTCTCACCGGGGTGAACTCGGGCTTTCTGGACATGGGCAGGATCATAGGGATGCAGGTCGCCGCCTTCGACCGCCGTTTCCTGGTCCTGGTGGGTTTCTTGCTCGGGATGATCGTCGTCCTGATGGAGCCCGCCGTCCACGTACTCGGCGAGCAGATTGAAGAGGTGACCGGCGGGCACATCCCGATACGCCTGATCCGCATCACCCTTTCGCTCGGGGTGGCCATCGCCATAGCACTGTCGATGGTGCGTATCGTCTTCCCCGCTGTCCAACTCTGGTACTTTTTGATCCCCGGCTTCATCGCGGCGGTGATCTTCTCCTTCTTCAGTGACCCGGTCTTCGTCGGGATCGCCTACGATGCCGGGGGTGTGGCCTCAGGGCCGATGACAGCGACCTTCGTGCTCGCTTTCGCCCAAGGGGCGGCGAGCATGATCCCTACAGCCGACGTGATGCGAGACGGCTTCGGTGTCATCGCGATGGTCGCCATGGCACCGGTCCTCTCGCTCAACATCCTTGGCACCTACTTCGCCCACAAACAACGCAAGGCGGAGGCGACGGCCCCCCGCCCGCTCAAAGGCACACCTGAATTCGGCCCGGTGTCCATCGATGCGCAGGTCTGCCTCCTCATCGATGTCCAAAGAGGATTCGCCGACGAGGTGGTCACCCTCGCCCGCAGTGTCGGGGCAACCGGGGCCACCATTCTCCACGGCCGCGGCGGCTCTCTTGGTGACACGGTCAAGATGCCTCTGCTCGGGGTGGAGCTGTTCGCTGAGCGTGAGGTCGTCATGGTGCTCACCGATGCCCAGACCGCAGCACACGTGTCCGCCCTGCTGGCAGCCACCGGTGGCCTGAATGCACGGGTCGTCGGCTCGCCCGCCGAAGCATTGATCAAACAATACCCCGTACACAACAACTGACCGGGCCACAAGGGGCCGGTCAGCGGTGTAGGTGCTGGAGGGTGAGGGATGGCTACCAGCGCACCAACGTGTCGCAGTCGACAGCCTGTCCGCTTGCGATGGACTTGTTGGCTGCGATGCCGGTGAGAATCGAGCGAATCCCCGCCTCATGGTCTGCGGCGCGCAAGAAGGGGTCTGCCGGTGGATTTGGCAAGAAGATATCGTCCAGCATCGCCGGGTCTCCACCACCGTGGCCACCTTCACGCATCTCGACCTCAACCTCGTAGGGGGTGGCGAGGGTTGGACAGACACGGATCTTGTGATAGACCGCCGCCCCCTCATCCTTCATGTCCCCGCCGGCGTTGATGTACGGCCGCTCCATGGCGCTGTACTCGATGCGCCCCTTGCTCCCGTTGAAGGAGATGTTGTACCCCTCCCACGGCAGGTAGGAGTTCAGGCTATAGGAGAGCATCGCCCCGTTCTTGTACCTGACCAGCACACCCATGGTATCCTCGATGGAGACCTCGTCGCTGAAGACCGAGCGGTCACGGATGTAGCCGGTCTCATCCTCGGCATCGAGGTAGAGGCCCTTCAACGTCTCGTTGCTCTCCATGTCGATGGCGAAGGGGTCGTCCTTGGCCACGTCGCTGCCGTGGCTGCGATAGTAGAAGTGCTCCACCCCCCGCTTCATAGCTGCGGCCTGGCCGTAGAAGTTCAAAGCCCCCATGGCGAAGACGGTCTTGGGCTCGGTGTCGAGCCAGAAGTTGACCAGGTCGAAGTGGTGGGTCGACTTGTGCACCAGGAGCCCGCCGCTGTTGATCTTGTTGCGGTGCCACCTGCGGTAGTAGTCGGCGCCGTGGTCGGTGTTGAGCAGCCACTCGAAGTGCACCGAGAAGACATCCCCGATCACCCCGTCTGCGATCAGTTCGCGGATCTTGGTGTGGTGGGGTGCGTAGCGGTAGTTGAAGGTGACGCGGATCTCCTTGCCGTACTTCTTCTGCGCATCGAGGATCGCCTGCGCCTTATCTTCATCGACGGTGATCGGCTTCTCGCTGATCACGTCGCACCCCAGCTCCATGGCACGGATGATGTAGTGGTCGTGGGTGCGGTCGATGGTGGTGACGATGATGACGTCGGGCTTCTGCTCCTCGATCATGCGGTCGAAATCGGAGCTCTTGTAGGTGGGGACGGCAGGATGGTTGCACTTCTCCACCAGCATCCGGTTGGAGAAGTCCATCCGCACCTGGCTCATATCGCAGAAGGCCACCAGGGAGCAGCTCTCCTGGTAGTTGAGCGCGATGGCCTCATAGAACATCCGGGCCCGTCCGCCGGTACCCACTTGTGCATGACGTTTCATATTCCTCTCCATAGTATTGGTTATCAATTTCTTACCACGCAGTGCCGACCGGGGAGTTGGCCAGAGCCTGAGGGTGTTCCGCTTCCAGGGCAGCGGACAGGAGCGGCCCCGCCCCCCGGCAGATGTCAGTGAGGTGGATCTCCCCACCCTCCCCCTCGCACACCTTATGGGTGAGAAGACCCTCGAAGCCCCTGAGGCCGGCCTCCTTGGCCGGAACACTGTCAACATACCCCGTTCGCGCCATCTTGAGCAAGAAGTATGAGAACATGGCCGAGCCCGAACTCTCCAGGTCGTTGTGAGCCCGCCCTCCTTGGTCGAGGACTTGGTACCAGTGGCCGATGGCTGAGTCCTGGACCCTCATCAACCACCGGAGCGATGAGGGTCTGATCGATCCCAAATGGATGGCCTACCAGAAGGAAGACTTCCGCATCGCGGGGAAGCAGGGCAAGTTCGGCATCATGCATGAGCAGAACTCCGCCTATGCATCACAGAACAACTACCCCAACTTTCCCGAAGGCGAGTGGATGATCATCGAAGCAACCGTCTGCCCACAGGGCAAGAAGTTCATCGGACCCGAGGTCCGTGGCCTGAGGATCTGGTGCAACAATAAACAGCTATCTGAACTCACGTTCACAGCTGGCTATAAAAGAGGAGTGTGGGTTTTCCCACACTCCTTTTTGTTGTGCCTATACATCAGCTGTGTTCAGACAAAATCTGCTCTCATCGGGGTGAAGAAGTCCAAAAGGACGCCCGCCTCCAGGCAGACGGCCCCATGGACGACATTGGGTTCTTTGTAGAGGGAGTCACCAGCCTTGACGACCTTTTTGACCCCACCGATCTCGAACTCGAACGAGCCACTGACGATATAGGAGATCTGCTGGTGGGGGTGGCTGTGCAGGGAGCCGACCGCCCCCTTCTCAAAGTGCAGCTCACAGAGCATCAGGTCATCATTGTAGGCGAGGACCTTGCGAGTCACGCCCTCGCCTGCCCCCTCAGCCTCGATGGTATTGCCAAAGACAAAATTTGCTCCCTTCATCTCGTTGTACTCCTACAGGTATGATATGGCCCTAGCCTACCAATCTTGGCAAGACCCTACAAGTAGGCATCAAAGCCCAGGAGACTCCAGCTCACCCCCCACCCCTTGCTCGGCAGGTCATAGAGGAGCGTGAAGGCGAGCGCCCGTTCCCGGCGTCCGTAGTAGGAACCCCCGATGGTGAAGGGGATGAAACGCAGGGCGAGGGAGTGGACCGGTCGCTGGTTGCGCTCATCCCAGCCACCGAGGTAGCCGAGGCCTACCAGGCCGTTGTAATAGAGCGTGGCTTCCCCACCACGGTGGTAGAGAGGTCCGGCAAAGGGGTAGGAGACAAAGATCGATCCCAGAAGGTCCTGGCCAAGGTGTGGGGTGAGGGCCAGGACAACGGCTGCCTCAACTTCCACCCGCCGGGCCGAGGCGATGAAGGCACCGACAGTGGCGTGCACCCCCTCCCCGCTTGCCACCGAGGAGGAGGCGCCCCAGGTGGACAGCGAGATGCCCACCGGCACGGCGGACAGGGGAAGCAGGGCGAAAAGGAGGATGACTGTGATGGTGGTTCTCTTCATTCCTACCTCCTTCACAAGAGTGCGTGGCTGATTTCCACCAGCCGGACAGCCCATGACCACTGCTCTGTGCGCTGCTCATAGAGGAGGCGGGGGGCGAGGATTGACACCGTCTTCTCACCGAAGAAGAAGGAGAGGGGATGGGCGGTCATGACCACGGTTACGTCTCGGGGGTCTGAGAACGGGAAGAGCGTGGAGATGGCGATCGTGGGCCGGTATGAACTCTCCCTGCGAAAGAGGGGCGAGAGGGGGTGGCCGATCCAATCAAAGAGACGGATCTCGAGGTTGGCCTCCAAGACCGGGCCCGGGCTGTTGCCATGGGAGGGCAGGAGCACGCCGACCGAGACCAAGGGATCAGCGACCTTCACATCGAGGGGGGCAATCCACAGGTGGATGCCCAGGTGCTCATCGTTTGCGAGGGCGGCCTGTTCACTGTATCCATCGAAGCTGAGGCGATAGCCACCGATCCAGGGGGCCGCAGCAAGCGGGAGGGAGGAGAGGAGTACCATGAGCATGATTGCTGATCGCTTGGCCACTGTCTTCATCGCATCACCCATAGACCTGCATCAAGAGATGGTAGAAGTGGTTTGTACGGGTCCGCCAGGTGAGGGCCTCCTCCCGGGTCACCACCCGGCAGTACTTCAAGAGATTCTGGATGTGCGCCTTGCTCTGTGCCGCCACCTCCTCATCGTCAAAGACCGCGGCGATCTCGCGGCTCAGCGTCTGCGAGCGGCGATTGTAGTTGGGGCTTCCGAACACCGTGTAGGTGGAGTCGGCGACGATCAACTTGAGGTGGAGGAACGCCTGGGAGGGGTCGTTGTACATATAGACCGTGGCACCGGCATCGATGAGGTCGAGGGCCGAGTAGTAGGCGGCATTCTGGTAGTTGTTCTTGCCGGCGTTCTCAGAGAGGATGACCTTGACATCGACACCACGCCTGGCGGCGTTGGCGATACGCTCCTTGAGGGCAGGGGTGAGGTAGGTGTAGCCGTGCACCATCCAGAGCTCCTCCTGGCTTGCGAGGGTGATGGCATCGAAGAGTACGGTCGTCTCCCCATTGCCAGGCCACTTGTGGTCGATCATCCAGACGCTGGTCTCAGCCTCTTCGAGGGGCAGAGAGGCAAAAGAGGAGGCATCGAGGCGGGAGGGACTGTAACGGTTCCACGTCTCGACGAACGATGCGACCATCTGTGTGATCGCCCCGGGGGAGTCGAATTCGACCATCGTGTCGATGTTGCCGGTCTCGGGGGGGAACGCCAGGGAGGCGTAGTTGATGTTGATACCACCGAGAGCGATGTGCTTGCCGTCGATGATCCAGAACTTGCGGTGGTCACGGTCGAGAAGCGCGGGCACGAAGGCAAACTGGCTGAGGGAGAATGGGTTGTACTCCACCACAGAGAGACCGTTTTCACGCAGGTAGTTGAACGCTGCCGGAACGATGACCGGCGATTGGGGGAGCGTCTGGAAGTATGATGAGGAGTCGATGAGGCAGTAGACGCGGACCCCTGCCTCCATCTTGGCGATCAGGGCATCCCAGACCTCGGTGGAGACACCATAGAGGTTGCCGAGGAAGATGGAGATCATGATGTAATCCTCCGCCTCCTCGATGAGGCGGAGGGAGCGTTCGTTCCACTCGACCCCCGTGTTGTAGAGCAACGGCTTGGTTGAAGCGTAGGAGGGGATGCCATGGTCGTCCAGCCAGGCAGTGGGGGTCGCCCCGTTGGCCAGGCGACGATGCTCGATGGCCTGGGCCGTGGAGCAGGAGATGAGGAGCAGTACGATGGTGATGGCGCCTGCAAAGCGCAACAGCCGTTTCATAATAGGACGAGTATACCATAGCTGGCGAAACAACAACCATCCTTAGGGTGGGTTTCCACGGCAAAAGGGTCCTCTTTTAGACAGCGCCCTGAGGGGTGTCTATCAGCTAGGGACGCAATTTCCCCTGTGCCACGTGGGCGATGGCTGCCCTGGCCAGAATCTCGGTGGGATCGAAGAGGTGGGCGCTCACCTCCCCTGCCTTGAGGGCCAGGGGCAGTTCGGTACACCCGAGGATGATCGCATCGGCTCCCCGCTCGATGAGAAGATTGGCTTGCTCCTTGACCACCCTCCGTGCCCGCTCACTGGGAGACGGGGTCGCCTTGATCCCATACCCCTGGTCATAGATCGCCCGGTGGACCGCCTCCTTGCCCTCCTGGTCGGGTTCGATCAAGGAGAAGGAGGGCTCATCTGTGAAGTGGTTCTGGTAGATGCGCTGGCCATGGGTGCCCAGGGTTGCCATGAGGCCGATGGTGGCGCCACCGGCAAAGTGGGCCTTGATGACCTTCACCGTCTCCTCGATCATGTTCAGGAGCAGGACATCCGGCCAGTGGGTTCGGGCCAAGGCGGCCACTTCATCATAGATCGGGGGCGCATGGGCGGTGTTGCAGGGGATGGCGATGACGTCGGCTCCGATGGTGGCGAGCTTGTCAAAGCACGCATAGAGCCCGATAGCCGGATTCTCCCCGCCGTGGAGCAGGAAGTTCGTGCGGTCGCCGATGATGGAGGGCACCGAACTCATGTAGAGGTCGACGTGCTCCTGATCGCGTACCGCTAGGGTGTTGTCAAAGACTTTCCTCACCAGATCGATGCCCGCATAGGGCCCCACCCCGCCGATGATGCCGATTGCTCTTCTCATCTACCACCTCCGTTTCCAGTATACACCGCTTGAGAAATCAGTACAGGAAAATCCAATCGTATGGTACGATGATACTATGCAAAGCACCACCAAACAGGACATCATCCAACGGATGCAAGAACTCTACGTCTACGACCTCTACGGCTTCCGCCCCGAGATCAAGGCGCTCACTGCGATTGTCTACCCCTATGAGACGATCAACAGCTTTGCCACCGGCATCCACGATGGGCTGCGGCGTCTGGTGGTCGTCACCGGCTACCGCGTCATCATCATAGGGCGCCGACTCGCCGGCGGTGGAGAGGTGATCGTCATCCCTCGCACCGCCATAACCTCCCACTCCTATAAGAAACGATGGTTCTCCTCCACCATCTCAATTGAGAGCGAAGAAGGTGATTACATCTTTACCAACGTCTCGCGCCGGGTCGTCGAACTCTTCGACTGGGCGATGGAACAACCCATCGCCCAGTAAAAATCAGGAGGCCCGAAGGCCTCCTGAACTCTTGATCTCTATCGATCACTCCCACACAGACAAGTCAATGTAACCCATCTGCTTAGAGACCACTGCGGTACAGATGATATCACCAGTGACGTTGAGAGCGGTTCGGCCCATGTCGAGGATGGCATCAATGCCGAGGATCATGGCATAGGCTCCTGCGACCGCACTTCCTGCAACGACCGGCAACCCGACCGACTCAAGGACCATCAGAAGCATGATCGCCCCTGCTCCCGGGACTCCGGCGGTTCCAATGGAGGCCAGCGTTGCGGTGACGACAATCATACCCATCTGGCCGAGGGTGAAGTTCTGTCCCGTGACCGTCAAGGCGATGAAGATGGCACACACGCCCTGGTAGATGGCCGTTCCATCCATGTTGATGGTGGCACCGAGCGGCAACGAGAAGGCGTAGATGTCCCTCGGGACGCCCAGGCTCTCTGCAGCTTCCATGGTGACCGGCAGGGTACCGTTGGAGGAACGGGTGACGAATGCGGTGATGAAGGGATCCTTCGCTTCCTTGAAGAAGGTCTTGATCTTCAAGCCGAAGATCTTGAGCATGCCGCCGTAGACGAGGATGATGTGCAGGGCGTAGCCGACGAAGCAGGCGATGGTGACCATGGCCAACGCTCCGGCAACCTTCGCACCCTGCTTGGCAAAGACATCTGCCACGAGGGCCATGACTCCTATGGGGGCGTACTGCATAATCCCGGTGACCATGCGCATCATGACTTCGGCAACACCGTCACAGAACTGATAGAGGACCTCTCCGGCGTTCTTCAGCCGCTCATCCTCGCTGATCTTCAGATAGGAGAGACCGACACCGAAGACGATCGAGAAGAAGATTACCGGCAGGATCGTCTCGTTGACGACCGCCTGGGCGAAGCTGGTGGGGATGATTGCCAGGAGGATATCAGAGATCTTCTGCGTGGCGGCCGCCTTTCCTGCCGCATCGGCGATGACAAGGGTCTCCATCGCGGCACTGGGGCGGAAGATGGTTCCCATCAGGAGGCCGATGGCTACCGCCAAGGCACTGGTCACCAGATAGAAGACGACGATCCGCACACCCGCTTTACCCAGGGTGGCCGGGGAGATAGAGGATGCGCCGACGATCAGGGTGGAGAGGATGATCGGCATCATGATCATCTTCAACAGCCTGACGAACAGAGTGCCCAGTGGAGCAATCCAGAGAATCTTCTCTTGGAAGATGATTCCCAGGAGCGCGCCAAGGACGAGTCCGATAAGAATTCGATACAACAAGTTAAAATTGAAGTACCATCCGAGCCAACCCTTTTTGACAGGGGCCTTTTTTCCTTCAGCCATTTCTTTCTCCTTTTTATAGCTAATAGTGAGCGTGAGTAGTCGAGTGCCGAACACTCTTACCTTCACTCTATTCCATACTGGCCAAAAGTCAATGAAAATACGTTGCTTCAAGCCACTGAAATCGAGAGCTTTTCACCCGTTTTTCATCAAAAAGGGTGGAGTTATCGCAATATATTCGGTTTTTTTGGCTTTCAGAGCATGCGATGCGTAGCACTGCGCCGGGAGGCAGGAGGCGGTGCATTCCCGATTTTGAGCACGAAGTCCTTTGCAGCGCTCCCTCCCTATCGATGCCTTGACGGCAGAGAGGGGGGCAGTCTACACTACCCCAACTCGTACCATGAGTCGTGTCCATGAAGAATGCAAGGAGTATCTACTATGCTAAAAGGTGTGTTTACCGCTCTGGTCACTCCGTTCAATCGGGACGGCAGTGTTGACTATGAAGCGTTCAAGGCGCTGGTACAGCGCCAGATTGACCTCGGCATCGACGGCTTGGTCCCCATCGGGACGACCGGGGAGAGTCCGACACTCACCGCAGATGAGAAAGATCGCCTGATCAGGATAACCGCCGACCTTGCAGGAGGCGACCTGCCGGTCATCGCCGGCAGCGGGTCGAACTGCACCGCAGACGCCATCGAGGCGACCAGGCGGGCCAAGGACAATGGGGCTGACCATACCCTGCAGGTCGCCCCCTACTACAACAAACCTTCGCAAGAGGGGCTCTACCGCCACTTCACCGAGATCGCCGAGAAGGGCGGCTACTCCTGGGTGGCGGACATCCGCACACGCATCCGCGTGGCGCGCTCCGTGACGAGGAGCGATGACGAGTTCAGGGGGCTCCTCAAGAGTCTGGGCGTGGAGGTCGAGGACAACTTTGCCAAGGCCAGAAGGTGCGACTGGGTATTCTCGCTTGCAGGCCATCCCGCTTGGCGCGTCTCGGGCGAGAGCCTGGGGCTCGGCTACGGGCGCGAGTCGCTCATGCGCGGCTTCTCGTTGGGG
>CALFMX010000252.1 GCA_937902565.1 uncultured Spirochaetales bacterium | reverse complement strand
ATTCTCCAGGCTGAAGGCGATATCCTCCCCTACCGTGAGGGCGACGAACTGGGCATCGGTATCCTGCATCACCGTACCTACCAGCTTGTTCACCTCATAGATGGAACTGGTGCCCACCTCTAGGCCACATACCTCGGCCCTCCCCTCAATCGTTCCCTCGAAGGCGTTCGGGATCAAGGCGTTTATACAGTAGCCAAGCGTCGACTTACCACTCCCTGACGGACCTACGATCAAGACCTTCTCACCCCGTTTGATGGTGAGATTGATGGCCTTGAGGGTCGGTTCGCTCTGGGAGCGGTAGGTGAAGCTGAACTCCTCGAAGGTTATGAGATGATCATCCATTGCAGTCGCCTGTAGAGAGCGTACAGGCTCCCTTCCTAGGCAGTGGTATCTTTGCTGAGATTCTGCTTGCTCTTGTTCCGTTTCACGACCAGGGCCAGCAGGAGGGTGCCGAGGATCGCGATGACCACCGTGTTGGTGAAGGCGACGAGCAGCTGCTGGGTAATGACCTTGTCAAGGGGCTCGGCGAACAGGAGATAGTCGAGCAGGGCGCTGATCATGTAGCCGATGAAGTTCCCCACGAAGGAGAGGATGATGAAGAGCAAGATGGCGCTCTTTGGCAGCTCTCCCTTCTCGATGCAACCCTTGCTCAGCTTTCCGAAGAGGCCGATGGCCAGGCCAACGATTGCACTGCCGAGCATCCAGGTGGGCCAGACGCCCCAGCCTGCGAAGAGGTCGGTGAGCCAGTGGCCGAGAAAGCCGACCAACAAGCCGACGATCGGGCCATAGACAGCAGCGAAGAGAGCGAGGATTGCCATCGCGGGCTTGAGCATCGTGTTGGCGAAGATCGGTATCCCGACAAGCCCGCCGACGCCGTAGAGCGCCGCTCCGATGGCGATGACCACCACCATCTTCACTGAATTCATTCCCTTTGATGTACTCATGATTTCCCCCTTATCTGATGAGGTATCCTACGATACCACTGAAAATGCAATCTTCCACCCCTCCCCGGTCCCGATCTGGTACTCGGCGGCAAAGCTCCCTTGGTTGATAGCGACGGCGAGGTTGAGCAGGCTGTTGACGTAGACCAGGGCCTCCCCCTTCTTCACATCGGTGAACGCCTTGCAGAGGCGCAGGTGGTAGCCGTAGACGACTCTCCCGTCCTTGCTGATGGTAAGGGTCACCTCGTCACCCCAATCGACACCGAGCGCCTCCAGAAGGTCGCTAGGGATATTGGTCCATAGCGAGCCATAGCGGGCATCGAGGATATCAATCGACCCGATGAGTGAGCCACCCTCAAGCCGTGGGCGCTCGATCTTCAGCTTTACCAGCTTTGAGAGGACGGGGCCCAGCTCCTCAAAATCGATCTCCCCGGCTGCCAGGCGCGCACCGGTATAGGCGTAGACGTCACGACCGAAGAAGGTGTGGCTCTTCTGGCTGCCGGCCAGGCGGTTTGCCTCCACCTCGATGGCACGCACCTCCACGAGGCCGATGCGGTCCTCGATATGGGTCAAGGTGCCGTTGTCGGGAGTGACGATGAGATGACCGCTTGCGGTGAGGGCGACGATTGACTTGCGGTCGGAACCCACACCCGGGTCGACGACACAGACGAAGACCGTCCCGGCAGCCCAGTAGGGCAGGCTTTGGGCAAGGCGGTAGGAGGCCTCCCAGATGTTGAACTGCGGCACATCGTGGGTCAGGTCGTAGAGACCGAGATCCACACTGACCGCATTGGCCACCCCGTGCATCGCACTGACGGCACCATCACTGGTGCCAAAGTCACTGAGGAAGACCATTGTATGCCGTGCTGTCCACTCCCGTTTTGACAAAAGCTCACGTTTGGCTATGTTCTTCATGTTTTTTCCCTAGCCGCCGCATCTGCCGATCAAATTTAACAGCAAACCACACCAAGAGAACAGATACAACCGCTACTACCAATCCTACCACGACGACAATCAGAAAGGAAGCATCGGCGACACGGGCGAGGATCCCAAAGCCGATGAACATGGCGATATCGAGGATGATAATCGTCGGCAGGAGCGGGCGTTGCTTTTCCATCAGCGGAGGAACTCCTTGACCTGGGCCAACAGCTCATCATACTCGACCGTCATGGCGAGGTGCGGGTAGTCACCGAGGATGGCAACGGGAGCGCGGAAGAGACAGCCGCCATCGGCCGCCTCGATCATCGCAAGGTCATTGTATGAGTCCCCGGCAGCGAAGGTGCGGAAGTTCAGCGAACGCAATGCCTCGATGGCAGCCTTCTTGCCATTCTCGATCCGCATCCGATGGCTCACGATCCGGTCGTCAACCACCTCGAGGCTATTGCACCAGAGTGTCGGCCAGCCGAGCTGTTTCATCAGCGGCTTGGCAAACTCGGCGAAGGTATCGCTGAGGATCAGGACCTGGGTCAGGGAGCGCAGCTCATCAAGGAAGGCTTTTGCCCCATCAAGGGGGCCCATCTCGGCGATGACCGCCTGGATGTCGGAGAGGGAGAGGCCATGCTCGTCGAGGATCTTGATGCGGCCGCGCATGAGCTTGCCGTAGTCCGGCTCATCACGTGTGGTGCGCCTGAGCGCCTCGATACCGGTCTTCTCGGCTACATTGATCCAAATTTCGGGTACAAGGACCCCCTCAAGGTCAAGGCATACAATATCATTCATCATCTCACCTACAACGTTTTTCCCAAGTATTGCCCACCGCCCGATTTCATGCAAGGGGGATGAGCAGGCCGACCATCGCCGCACACTCTGCGACGACCTCGACAGCGCCAAGCACATCCCCGGTCACACCCCCCAGCCTGCGCTTGGCCAGAGCCATCACCACCAGGGCGGCGACCAGTGAAAAGACCAGGGCTGCGGTCGCCTCCAATCCTGATCCCACATACCAGTAGACTCCTGTAAGGAGGAGCACCTGCACCAGTGGGGCAATGGCATGCCTGCGCTTTGCTCCCCTGACCAGGCGAGACGCACTGCCCTCCCCCTCCCGTGCATAGGGGAGGAAGGAGGCAGCGAGGACGACCATGAGCCGACCTGCCACCGGTACATAGAAGAGCAAGAGCGGGAAATCGACCAGGGTCAGAAGAGCCGAGTATTGCACGAGCAAGGCCACGATGAGGGCGATGGTGCCGAAGGCACCGATGTGGCTGTCGCGCATGATGGCGAGGGCACGTTCAGCGGTCCAGCCCCCACCCAGGCCGTCGGCGAAGTCTGAGAGCCCATCGAGGTGGAAGCCTCGGCTGAGGTAGGCGTAGAGGGCGATGACCAGCGCTCCACGGATGGAGGCCGGAAGCGGGACAAAGGAGAGGGCCATATACAGGGCCCCATAGAGAGCACCGACAAGGGGATAATAGAGGAGGGAGCGCTCTTCACGCTCCAGCTCCCCACTGCCGATGGGCAGGCGTGTCAGTGTCCTGATGGCAAAGGTGAGTGAGCGCACCCTCAGAGCACCTCACCCTTGAGGGCGAGCGGCAGGCCTGCGACCAGGAGGATCACATTCTGGGCAATCGCGGCGATATCCTGGTTCATCCAGCCGGCAAGGTCGCGGAAGGCGCGGCTCTCGCTGTCGGCGGGGATCAGGCCAAGGCCGGTCTCGTTGGTCACCAGCAGGATCTCACAGGGGGGATGGGCCAGGATGGCATAGAGCTCATCGAGTTCTTCAAAACGCTTGGTGGGGATGCCCTTGTGGTGCAGGAGGTTGCCGAGCCAGACGGTGAGGCAGTCGACGATGCACACCTCCACCGACTGAGGCAGATCGGCGATGGCTCGCGCCAGTTCCATCGGCTCCTCGATGGTGATGAAGCGGTCGCCGCGGTCCTTCTGGTGGGCTGCGATACGGGCCTTCATCTCCTCATCGATCGCCTGGGCGGTGGCGATGTATGCCCTGCTCTCGGTACCATCACAGGAGCCGAGGGCATAGTCCTGGGCGTAGGAGCTCTTGCCACTGCGACCGCCGCCGATGATCAGGGAGACCCGGCTCTTGAGGCGGGTGCGGATCTTCATCCCGCCGACACTGGACGTCACCACAGACGGCCCATCTGCCGGTCTGCTCTTCATCAAACCCTTCTTCACATCAATGGTTGCCATAGATACCTCCACCCATTTGGCTCATCATAGCACGGCTTCTCTTCAACATCGAGAGCGAAGCGGTGAACTCACGCTCACCAAAGACCTCAATGGTGAGGGCCCGCTCCTTCCCGTCACGGTCAACTTGGCCGACCAATTGGCCCAAAAAACGTTCAATCGCCTCACTATTCCCCTCATCGAGACCGAGGTGGTCCTTTCCATCTCTCACGCCATGGAGATGGCAGATCCTCGCGTGGGGGAGCAGGCGACCGGCTGCGCTGTCAGCATCGTACCCCATCAACCAGATGTGGCCGATGTCGAGGGTCACCGAGAGGTCGTAGCGCTCCACGAGGGGCTCTACGATGGAGAAGGGGTAGCTCAGCGTCTCAGCGCAGACGAGGGACGGATCAATACCGGTTGAGGTGAGAAACTCGGCGAGGGAGCGGTCGAGGGAGAGAAGCCACCCTGCCACATCATCGGACGGAGAGGGGCCGTAGTGGTCGGGGGTGAGGTGAAGGACGTAACCGAAGGGGTCGAGCTCTTCAGTGAGCGTGACGATGCGCCCCATCATCTCAACGGCACGCACCCGTACGCTCTCATCACGGCTTCCGGGATAGATATCCAGGGGAAAGTGGACCGTATAGGTCAGGTCATGCTCCTGGGCAAGGGAGGAGAGGGCATCGATCGTTTTTTCATCGGGGAGGTTGGAGAGCTCCTCGCTCTCAAAGAGCACCAATTCGATATCATCGACGAGCGGGCCGAGGTAGCGAACATTGGGCAGGATGTCCGCAGGCTTGATATAACTGGTCGTACCGACCCTGATCAACGTCTTCACTACACCAACCCCTTCTCCATGAGGAGTCGTGTCGAGTCCGAGACGCCCGCCTCCTCAAAGCTCTCCAAGTCATCCAGAATGTGGCTTGCCAGGCGCACCAGCGGCCAGGCTGCCAGTGCCCCGGTCCCCTCCCCCAACTGCATCCCCAGATCCAGGATCGGCTCGGTGCACCCCAATGCCGTGAGCACCCGATCATGGCCTGTCATCGCAGAGCGGTGGCCGAAGACCAGATAGCCCTGCACTGCACGATCGATATGCAGGGCAACCAAGGCAGCGCTGCTGACCACCGCCCCGTCGATGATGATGGGCATGCCCCGCCTGGCTGCCTCAAGAATCCCGCCGGTGATTGCCGCGATCTCAAAGCCCCCAAAGGAAGCGAGAACCGCCAAGGGGGAGCGATCTGCATGCAGGCGCAGCCCCCGCCTGATTACCTCACACTTTGAAAGGAGCTCACTGTCGCTGAGGCCACTCCCCTTGCCGGTCACCACCATCGGATCGACTGCCAGCAACGCTGCACAGATGGCGCTGGCACTGGTGGTGTTGCCCACCCCCATCTCGCCGAAGATGATGGTGTCAAACCCTGCATCGACTGCACGGCTGACCTCTCTTGCCCCAATCTCCATCGCCTGGGTGCACTCATGCGGGCTCATCGCAGGCTGGGCGAGGAAGTTATGTGTTCCCCTCCCTACCTTGCAGTCGATGACGCCACTGTCGGCCTCGAAGCTGTCGTCGACACCGACATCGATGACCCGCATCTCAATCCCCGAAAGGCGGCAGAAGAGCGAACACGCCCCACCCCCGCGGGCAAAGGAGCGGCACTGCTGGGCCGTGATGATCTTCGGCGAGTGGGTGACCCCCTCTTCGGTGATACCGTGGTCACCGGCAAAGAGGAGGTGGATCGGCTTCTCCAGCCTTCCGCCCCGGATCAACGCAAGGCGGATGGCGAGTTCACCAAGCCTGCCAAGGCTGTGGGGGACGATTGCCTTCTTCAACAGCTCTGATTCAGCATAGGCACGACGACTGGTATCGATAGGAGTGATGCGCATGGCTCATTGTAGGAATCTAGCTCTGGCATGACAAGTCAAAAGCAGATACAATGGCGCCATGCAACAGACCCTCTACCTGGGCATCAGTGCCCTCAGCGGCATGGTGATCGCCATCATGGTCGTGGCCAACACCCTCCTGGGCCAGGCGACGACGATGGGTGTGTCGCTCTTGGTCAATCATATCATCGGCCTCACCCTGCTCTCTGCCATCCTCCTCCTCGGCAGGAGACGACCCGCCATCAAGGGACCTGGGGAAAAGGCACCGTGGTACCTCTACTTCAATGGGCTCTTCGGCCTCGCCATCCTAAACATAAACTACGTCACCATCGTCGCTACCGGCGCCTCCCTGGCGATGGCCTCGGCGGTCTTCGGCCAATCGGCCAGCTCGCTCGTCTTCGACCTCACCGGCTGGATGGGGATGGAGAAGAGACGCCTCAATGGATTCAAGGTGCTCAGCCTTCTCATCAGTGGAGTCGGGATCGTCATCATGGCCACCGCCGGCGAGGGGGGCTCCTTCAAGATTGGCTACATCCTCCTCTCCGCCCTGGCCGGGGTGTTGACGATGACGCAGATGGTCCTCAACTCCACCTTCGCTGTCTACAAAGGTGCCATCAGGGCAGCGCAGCAGAACTTCATCGGGGGCTTGGGCGGAGGAGCGCTCTTCTACCTGCTCCTCCAACGCACAGCGACCATCGAGGGGCTCTTGAAGATCCCCTCACTCCCCCCGCTGCTTGTCGTCGCCGGGGGGTTGCTTGCCGTCTTCGTCGTGGTCGCCACCAGCTATGTGGTGGTAAAGATCCCGGCCGTCTATTCAGCGCTCCTGCTCTCAGCCTCCCAGGTCTTGATGAGCCTGGCCATCGACACTTTCTTCTTTGATGCCTTTGACCTGGCCTTGCTCATCGGTGCCCTCCTGATGCTATTGGGCATGGCAGGCAACCTCTACAGTGACACTAGGTCCTCTTGATCGAGTAGACGCCGCCCTCCTCCTGGACGAACCCCTCCCTCTCAAGCGCCTCAAGACAGTATCTGACCCGCTCCTCCTCAAATCGCCCGAGCGAGGAGAGGATGAGCGCTCCATCCTTGGGCCCCCCTTCGGTGAGGTGGTGGATCAACAGCCCCCTGATCTGGCGATTGGAGTTCTCAAAGGAGCCCTGGCGGTTGTAGTGGGCGCTTCTCCGGTTGGGGTTGGGAAGAAGGCCCTTCAGGAGCACCCCGTAGTCCATCAGGGCGTAGTACCAGCTCTTGTAGTCACTGATCCCGGTCAACAGGCGAGATAGCACCTCCTCAATCTGCCGATCCTTGACTCCTTCGCTATCGGCGAAGAAGGAGTGGATGATCACCGCCCTGATGTTGGTCTCAAGGTAGAGCGAAGGCTTGTTGAAGGAGAAAGCGAGGAGGGCCGCAGCGGTGGCCTTGCCTACCCCAGGCAGGGTGAGCAGCTCAACCTCGTTGTCAGGGAGGGTCCACCCCCACGCCTGGCTTCGTTTAGCACACTCGAGAAGATAGAGGGCCCGCCGGTTGTAACCGAGACCCTTCCAGTGGGTCAACACCTCCAGGACCGTCGCTGAGGCAAGATCCTCGAGCGTGGGCCAGAGGGAGAGGAAGAGTTCGTACTTGGGGAGGGCACGACTGGTCTGTGTCTGTTGTAGCATCACCTCGCTGAGGAGGATGTGGTAGGGGTCACTGCTCTCGCGCCAGATGAAGCGCCGCCCATGCGCAGCGTAGAAGGCGAGAATCCGCTCTTGGAACTCAGCAAGGGATGCGTCATCCATCGAGAATGGGGGCCAGAGATAGGAGGCGACCTGGGAGGCGTCAAGGGTGGGAAAGTCGGTCATCACCGCTCGCCAAAGTTCTCCGGGAGGATGAAATCACCCTTGTAGACCTCTTCTTTCATCTCCTCTTCAACCGGCTCCTCTGTGGCCTGCCCACTCTTCTTGCGTCGCTCCTGCTTGCGCAGATAGCGGTCGATGACCTGTTGTCGGTCACTCTCCCGCTGATAGCTCTTCCCACTTGAGATGATGATGGCTATCGGCCTGAGGCTCTTGACGTTGGCACAGATTATCTGCAGTACGCTGGTCAGCGGGACGGCGATGAACATACCCGGGATGCCCCAGATGAAGCCCCACACCGACAGGGAGACGAGGATGACGAAGGGGGAGAGGTTGAGCTGCCCACCCTGTAGCCGCGGATCGATGATGTTGCCCAGGATCATCTGGGTGCTGATGGTCAGCAGGGCCACCCACAGCACCGAGCTCCACGCCGGGGCAAATTGGACAAGGGCCATCAGGATGGTCATCGCAGTGACGATGATCGAGCCGATAGAGGGGATGAAGTTGAAGATGAAGGCGAGGACTCCCCAGAGCAGCGGCAGGTCCAGACCGGTGAGCATGGCGGTCAAGAAGAAGAAAAAGCCGGTAAATGCGCTGATAACCGCCTTGAGCAGGAGGTACTTGGAGACCTGGCGGGTGATGCGCTCAAACATCACCGCCACGCGCATCCCCCCCTTGGGAGCGGCTGCGAGTACCTTGGGGATGATAGATTGGCGCTCCAGGAGCAGGAAGAGGACGAACATGAAGACGACCACCGCCACGCTGGTGAAGCTGAAGAACTTGTTGGAGATCGAGGTGAGGCTGGAGATGGCGAGGCTGGACCAGTTGACCGGCAAGAGCGCAATGAAGCTCGTCCCCTCGGGCAACTCGATGAAGGCGGAGACCTTAGTGGAGAGGAGACGGTCAAGGGAGACCACCTTGTCGGCGTAGAAGGGGACGAGTTTAATCAGAGAATCGACGGTCATGATAATGAACCAGCCGGCTAGCATGAAGATGAGCAGGAGGAGCACCATGACGAAGGTCACTGAGATAAAGGCGGGGACGTGAAGCTTGTCCAAACGTCTGAGCAGCGGGCTGAAGAGGAGAAAGCAGAAGAAGGCGAAGATGATGGGGACGGCTACATCCCTACTGACCTTCAGCACAAAGAGAATGGCGATCGTAACTAAGATCGCAAGGCTTGTACGGATGAACTTTGAGGAAGAACCACTCTTCTCAGCCATGGGACCACTATAGACCAGCTTGGATAATCGTGCAATATCTGTTACTACTGAACCATGGATTGGCAAGAACAGCTCGATAGGATCAATATTGTCCTCGTCGATACCCAGGATGGTGCGAACATAGGATCGGTCTGCCGGGCGATGAAGACGATGGGGATCACCCACCTCGTCATCGTCACCGAACGGGAGTATGAAGAGACACGGGTGAGGACCCTCGCCCTCCACGCCCGTGACGTCTGGGAAGGGGCCAGGCGCTATACAAGCCTTCAGGAGGCGCTCAAGGATAGTGTCCTCACCGTCGCGGTGACCCGTAGACGCGGCAAGTTCCGCAAGGCCAGCGCCCTCAGCCCCCGCCAGCTTGCCGAGCGGATCAGCATAACAGGAGATGGACCGGTCTCCCTGGTCTTCGGACGGGAGAGCGATGGGCTGACCGATGACGAGGTTGCCCTCTGCTCGCTGGTGACCACCATCACCACCAGCGAGAGCTTCCCTTCCCTGAACCTCTCCCAGGCGGTCCAGATCATCACCTATGAGCTCTTCAACTCCATAACCCCCTATGTGACCGAGACCATCGCAGTCTCCCAGGAGCGCTGCGAAGAGGCTGCAAAGCAGTGCGCCGATGCCCTGCAGTCACTGGAGTACTTCAAGCTCGAACAGGAGGGGATGTGGACCTATCGCTTCCTAAAGGACGTGCTGGTGCGCGCCGCCCTCACCGAAGGGGAAGTCCAGCGCTTTGAGAAGATCTTCACCAAGATGGGTCGCATCAGGGCCCACAAGGAGGTCAGTGATGTTTAGATCATTCTTCGACCCGATGCCCCGCGTCGTCGCCCACCGCGGAGACAGCGCCCACTTTCCCGAGAACACCCTACCCGCCTTCGAAAGCGCCTACACGATGGGTGTCGATGTCATCGAGACCGATGTCCACCTCTCCAAGGATGGGGTGATCGTCGTCTGGCACGACCCCACCCTCGAGCGGAACACCGATGGAAGCGGGAGGATCGAGGATCACACCCTCGAGGAGCTCAAGAGCTATGATGCCGGCTATACCTTCACCCCCGATGGGGGGAAGAGCTTCCCCTTCAGGGGCACGGGGGTACAGCTCTGCACCCTCGAGGAGGCGCTCGTCGCCTGTCCGGCGCAGCGCTTCAACGTCGACCTCAAGAGCAGGGACCCCAGGATCGTCGATGAGTTCATCGCCCTCCTCAACCGCCTGCAGGCAAAGAAGCGGGTCGTCGGGGCCTCCTTCCACCGCTCAAACCTTGCCCTGCTACGCAAGAAGGAGCCACGCATCCAGACCTCCATCACCACCATAGAGGTCCTCCCCCTCCTCTTTGCCCAAAAGCTCGGTATTCTGTCAAAGAAGAAGCAACCACAACCGACCGTCTTCCAGGTCCCGGTGGCCCAGTGGGGCATCCACGTCATCACCGACCGTTTCATCGAGACGATGCACAGCAGGGGCGCAATCATCCAGGTGTGGACCATCAACGAGGAGAGCGAGATCCGCCGCCTCTTCGAGATGGGTGTCGATTCGGTGATGACCGACAAGCCCGAGCTCGCCATCAAGGTAGCGCGGGAGTTGGGGATCAGAAAATAAATCACAAACCCCTCTTCTATCACCGTTTCCAGCAAGATCCTCTCGTATTGGACCAAGAGGCCTCTCCAACCCGTTTAAGTACAGAATATGGGCTAAAAGCGCGCGCAGTAAGATAAACTGCACGGGTTATTCTGGGGCTGAAAGAACTGTCCCA
>CALFMX010000251.1 GCA_937902565.1 uncultured Spirochaetales bacterium | reverse complement strand
GGAACATCGGGGCCGAGGGCCAATACATCGCCGGGGTCATCGGTATCACGTGGGTCATGCAGTTCTGGACCTTTCTGCCAGTCTCGCTCCTCCTGCCGGTCGGCATGGTGGTCGGCATCCTCTGCGGGGCACTGTGGGCAGGGATCCCCGGAGCCCTGAAGGCCCAGTGGTCGGTCGATGAGACGCTGACAACCCTGATGATGAACTACATCATCATCGGCTATGCAGAGTACCTCTACATCAACGCTTGGAAGGCGCCGCGGGGCAATATGGGGACGATCCTCTACCCCGAGGCTGCGTGGTTGCCCCGCATCTGGGGGCGGGTCCACGCGGGGGTCTACTTCGCCCTCGCCATGGTGGTCATCCTCTACTTCGTCCTCTACAAGACCCGATGGGGCTTCGAGCTGAACATGATCGGGAAGAATCGCCGGGCCGCCCAGTGCCAAGGGGTCTGTATCAAGCGCAACATCATCCTCGGCATGCTGCTCAGCGGTGCCATCGCCGGCCTGGCCGGGGTCATCGACAGTGCAGCGGTCACCCACCAGCTGACCAAGGGTGTCGACGCCGGCTACGGTTTCACCGGCATCATCATCGCCTGGATGAGCGGGCTCAACCCCTTCGTCTCGATCCTTGTCGCCCTGATCATGGCTGCCCTCGAGACCGGCAGCGATGCGCTGCAGATCATGAAGCTGCCCAGTGCCATGGGCGAGGTGATGCAGGGCCTGATCCTCATCCCGCTCCTTGCCGGCAGCGTCTTTGCCGAGTACCGCCTGGTACGCAGCCCCTCACATACGGAGGCAACACCATGAACGCCATAGACTTTACGACCCGCCTCCTGGCAGCAACCCTGGCCATGGGGACCAGTCTCACCTATGCAACCCTCGGAGAGGTGTATACGGAGAAGACCGGGGTATTGAACCTCGGCATGGAGGGGACGATGCTCCTCGGGGCCCTTGCCGGCTTTGCAACCGCCTTCAAGACCGGGAACCTCCTCCTCGCCCTGCTGATGGCGATGGGTGTGGGGGCCATCCTCTCCCTGATCCACGCCTTCCTCTGTGTGACGATGCGGGCCAACCAGGTCGTCAGCGGGCTGGCCATCACGATGTTCGGTTCCGGCCTCGCCAACTTCCTCGGCCAGCGCCTCGGACCGGCATCCAACCGCTACAACCTCACCGGGATGAACCTCTCCTCCAAGTTCTCTAACATCGCCATCCCCTACCTCAGCGACATCCCCATCATCGGAGCCCTCTTCGATGTGTCGATCCTCACCTACTGCCTCTACTTCCTCGTCCCCTTCGCCTGGTTCTTCCTCTACAAGACCCGCCACGGAATGGTCATCCGGGCGGTGGGAGAGAACCCCCGGACAGCGGCGGCGATGGGAATCTCGGTGAGCCGGGTCCGCTACCTCTACACCCTCATCGGCGGGATGCTGGCCGGCCTCGGCGGTGCATGCCTCTCACTCTCCTTCATCCCCAGCTGGAATGAGGGGATGACCGGGGGCAAGGGGTGGATCGTCATCGCCCTGGTGATCTTCTCGGCGTGGAACCCCGCCCGGGTGGTCATCGGGACCCTGGTCTTCGGTGGTATCACCAGCCTGCAGTTCTCCATCCAGGCGGCAGGGCTCAAGCTGATGATCCCGGCCCAGTTCCTCGGTCTCTCACCCTACCTGATCACCCTGCTCGTCCTCGTCGCCATGACGATCATCGCAGAGAAACGGCAAGGGGCATTTGCCTCCCCATCGGCCCTCGGCTCATCGTTTGCCATCGACGACAAATAGGTTTTACGCTACGATGGGGGCATGAAGAAGACCAACGCGATGCGGATCCTGGAGCGGGAAGGGATCGAGTTCTCAGTCACCTCATATGAATGGGATGAGGATCACCTCGACGCCATCAGTGCCGCCGAGCACTTGGGTGTCGAGGCCCAGCAGGTCTACAAGACCATCGTCTGTGAGGCTGGGGAGGGAGGGCACGCTGTCTTCTGCCTCCCCGCCGAATTCAGCGTGGACCTCAAGAAGGCACGCGCCATCACGGGAAAGTGGCACCTCTCCCCCCTCAAGCTCTCGATGCTCAAGGAGGTGACCGGCTATATCCGCGGGGGGTGCTCCCCCATCGGGATGAAGAGCAGCTACCCCACCTATATCGATGAGCTCAGCACGCTGGAGGAGTACATCTACGTCAGCGCCGGGGAGCGGGGGGTACAGGTACGGGTCAGGCCCCAGGACCTGGCCAGGGTGCTCGGGGCAGTGATCGCCGATTTCACCTAGGAGTGGCGGTGAAGTAGCGCCTGAGGCGCCGTGAACAGGTAAGGGCCAGCAAGACGATGAGAGCGGTCAGGGCGCCCCAGACAAGGCTCATCGACCACCGCAACTCGGAGACACCACGTTGGTAGCGGGTCAGGAAGAGATCGAAGCAGCTGATCGACGTGAAGAGGGTTACCAAGGTCGCCATCACCACATCGACGAGGGGGATGATGGGTGTCTTCCGCCCAAGAAAGAAGAGGGAGAAGAGCGAGGTGAGGACCACAAGGACCAGTACCGACGGGAGGGCGACCGGCACGAACCAGGTGAGGGCCCCAGCCACCACGAGGTTGAGGAGCAGCAGGTAGAGCAGCAGGGAGACGAGGGCGAGGGCGAGGACCCCCCTCACCTTCATCCCGGTCCAGGGGGCGACTGCAACAACCCACAGCACGAGGAGTGCCGGAGCGGCGATGAGGGACCAGGAGAGGGCCAGGTCAAAGAGATCCAGGCCCACGAGATAGAGCGCCGTCGCCACCAGGATGATCGTCGCCTCCCTGACGTAGGTCGGCTTGGCGTAGAGACAGATACCCAAGGTTGCCGTCACCCACGCGATGGAGAAGATCGGGATGAAGGAGTAGCGCCCCAGGCCGCTGAGGCCGAGGGAGAGGCCCACCGCCACAATGCTCACCACCGCCAGGGCAAAGGCGAGCTCGAAGACCCCCTTGCGCCACTTGGTGATGCCGCTCCCGTTCCCCAGTTTAAGCGGTTGGGCAAAGAGGGGCTGGGCTTTGGGCTCCACCACCGATGGAGGCAGGATCACGGCGGTATTGCAGAGGGGGCACACCGGCGCCCCATCTGCAATTTTGACACCACATTGGACACAATAGGCCATCTCAGACTCCTCCTCGATTGGAAGCAACCGACACTGCCACCCCGTCCTCGACCAAGAAGGTGCAAAAGAGGCGTTCGAGGGCAGTGTCCTCATTCTCATAGCTGGTGAAGTTTATCGCAAGCGTCTCTTGATAGCCAACCACCGCAATCGATACGGGGTTCAGCAAGCCCGGGCTGAGGTGAAAATCCATCCCCGTCACCAGGGGGGAGAGCCCCTCGGGCACGGAGACCAGACCGAGATTGGAGATGACCCCACTGTACTGCTGGTCACCGAGGGCATCACTGAGCAGCTTGAAGAGGGGGTTCTTGAGCAGGGTCGGGGCAAAGCGCATCGCCGTGTTGCGCTCCCCGGCCACATTGCGCCTGATCTGGCTGAGCAGCTGCTTGTTGCTTTCGGGCATCTCCGCATCCTGCATCTGCAGGCAGCTCACCTGCATTTTCATACAGGAGAGCGACTGGGCGATGGAGTCGT
>CALFMX010000250.1 GCA_937902565.1 uncultured Spirochaetales bacterium | reverse complement strand
AAGATGTGGAGGGGTTTTTTTCCGTATTGGGGTTTCGCGGGGGAGTTCCGAGTGGTACCCAGACGACAGTAAGCATCTCTGCCACCCCAATGAAGAACGAGAATGGGAGCTCCAGTTATTTGCCCTACAAGATAACCGATACAAAAACTTCGAGCAATGTGGTAAATACCCTCGGCAACCCATCCTCTAGTACGGCGGGAGTCTCGAATATTGCCACCACCCCTTCTGGCACATCTGGTATTAGGGATATCAGAGTTTTCAAATATTTGATTCCCAAGGCAACCAATGTTGAGTATGGAAAATACTCTGCCACTGTCTTCTTCTCCAACAGTACGACATAGAAACACGTTTTTGAGCGAGGGACTGGTTCCAGTTGGATGGATCGCAGTCCCTTTTTTTGGTGTACACACGTAAGGGCAGTGGTGGCATAGTGATTGAAAGGATCCAAGAGGTCGCTCTGCATCGGACTGTGCAGAGGTGTCCCGCAGCTGGTGGGTGCGTGTGGATTTATCACCCTGATAGTAGCTTCAAAGCTCCTGATTGAGCTTGTGGTACAATAGGGTCGCTCCTCGCGATCCAAAAGCCATATATTATTTTGATAGAAGAAAATAAAAATATTCTCATTGAGTACCTAAATCCTGGTTTTGCATGATGCATCATCTCGTACCGTGAGCTGGAGAGCCCGGGAAAAAGCGGGGTTTTCCCCCTTGACAACTGCCATACTCTATAATTAAATAAGGTTGTCGGTTTTTTGGCGACCTCTTTTTGGTCAGGGTTTCCACCCTGTTCCCATCGTCAAGAAGAGGAGTCGACGACTACCTAAGGGGGTATGGAATGAAAAAGATACTGGTTCTGATGATTGGATTGATCCTCTTCTTGCATCCATTGACCAGCGGGGGTGCCAAGGAGGCGGAGCATGGCAAAAAAGCCATCCGGATCGCGGAGAATGTGCCTGGGCTCATCACTCCCGGGGTATGGGACGGCCAGGCTGTTGCACTCAACTCCTCGATCTATGAGTACTTGGTGGAGGTCGATGCCCAGGATAACAGCCTCAGGCCGGTGCTTGCCACCGATTGGTCCACCGATGACGGGACAGTCTGGACGTTCCACCTCCGAGAGGGGGTGCGCTTCCATGATGGTTCACCCTTTGATGCCTGGGATGTGAAGTACACCCTCGAGCGGACCCAGGACCCTGCGGTCGGCCATCTCAAACGAGCGGACTTCGCCGTGATTCAACGCGTCGACGTGGTCGATGACCACACCGTGGTCGTCACCCTCAAGGAGAGACGGCCGACCTTTGTTTTGCAGATGACCGACTACAATATGGCGATCCTCAGTCGCCACTACGACTATGAGAATATGGGTGAACGCAAACCGATGGGTACCGGGCCCTTCATCCTCTCGCAGATGGTCCCCAAGGAGAACGCCCTCTTGGTGCGAAATCCCGATTATTGGGACCCACAGCTGCCGAAGGTCGATCGACTGGAGATCTACTTCATCAGCGATCTGGATGCAAAGGTGGCGATGCTGGAGGGCGGGCAGGTTGATGTGGTCCCCCTCATCAGCCCGGTGGCTGCCCAGCGGCTCGCATCGAATCCACAGATCTCGGTGATCGCTGCCTATCAGGAGCAGCGCTTCATCTCCATGGCCGTGGACCGCAAGCCCTTTGATGACAACCGGGTGCGTCTTGCCTTCAAATACACCATGGACCCCGTCATCCTGGCCCGCAACCTCGCCCAGATGGAATTGGGGGATGGCTTCTACTATAGCGAGACCCCGATTTTGAACACACTGCCCGAATTTTACGATCTGGGCCTGAGGGGACGGGACATTGGGAAGGCGAAGGCCCTCCTCGCTGAAGCGGGCTATCCGAGCGGGGTGAGCGTCGATCTCTACTACGCCAGCGACCACCCCTACGGCAAGGAACTCAGCCAAACCATCGCCGAGCTCGCCGCCCCGGCGGGTTTCGCCATCAACCTGAAGGGGTTCACCCGCGATGTCTACCTCTCCCAGTACTGGTTGAAGGTCGGCTTCTCCATCACCGGGTGGGGCGGGCGTATCGATCCGGCGATCCTCCTGGGCCTTGCATTCCATTCAAGGGGACCGTGGAACGAGGCGCACCTCGTCGATCCGGTGATCGACTCGTTGATCGACCGCATCGCCGGCGAGGCTGATGAAGGGACACGCCTGCTCTACTACGCCGAGTTGCAAAGGCGCTTTCATGATGAGGGGGCCCTGATCAACATCCAGGTGCCAAAGCTTGTGGCACTGCATAGGCGTGTGCGTGGCTATAGCCACCCCCTTACCATGATCGTGCAGTACAAGTACACCGATATCGATTGAGTTGGACCAGACCATGAAACGACTGTGGACCTTCGTAGCCAGGGAGCTCCTCTCTCTCGTGCTTACCATCGTGGTGATGTCGGCTTTGATTTTCATGCTTGTCGAGCTCATGCCCGGTGATGTAGCACAGATCATCCTCGGGCAGAGCGCCACCGAAGAGGCTGTTGCCGCACTACGGCAGAGCAGGGGATTGGACAAGCCAGCGGTGCAGCGCTACTTCGTGTGGATGAGCGGTCTTCTGCGCGGTGATCTCGGAGAGTCGATCTATATGAAGGGAGTGAGCGTGAACTCGCTCTTGTGGCGCCGGGTGGCGCACTCGCTCGCCCTCGCATTCACCGCATTCCTGCTCTTCGTCCCCCTCTCCATCTTTTTTGGCGTGGTGGCGGCGGTCAAGGAGGGAAAGACAGCCGACTCGATCATCTCCTTCATCGGGCTTGCGACGATGGCGTTGCCGGAGTTTGTCAGCGGGGTGCTCTTGATCGTGCTCTTCTCCGTCACATTGAAGTGGCTGCCCATTGTCTCGATCATCCCGATCGGCCAGACGCTCTGGACAAACCTACGGATCCTGATCTTGCCGGCGCTCTCCATCACGTTCGTGATGTTCGGCTACGTTTCGCGGATGCAGCGCTCCTCAATGATTGGTGTCCTCCACTCCGGCTATATCAAAAGTGCAAGCCTGAAGGGGTTGCCACGGATGTACATCATCAGGCGCCACGCGCTGCGCAACGCACTCTTGCCGACCATCACGGTCATCGGGATGAACATGGGGTGGCTCTTCGGAGGCTTGGTTGTCGTCGAATCGCTCTTCGGTTTTCCCGGGATGGGGTCGCTGTTGCTCACCGCTGTCAAGACACGGGATATCCCCCTCATCGAGGTGTGTGTACTCCTCATCACCGTGATCTATACCCTCTCCACCCGTCTCACCAATATTCTCTACGGTGTGCTCAACCCCCTGATCCGTCATCAAGGAGGGCAGCAGTGAACACGCTGATCCACCACCTGAAGGCCAACCGCCTCGTCCAGTTCGCCGTGGCCATCCTCCTCTTCTGGCTCCTCGCCGCCCTCATCGGACCGGCTCTGGTTCCATTTACCTACACCGCCATCGATAGCGAGCACTCGCTCTCCCCGCCGAGGACCGCGGGCCATCTCTTGGGCACCGATGCATTGGGACGGGATATCCTGAGCCGGATTATCCACGGCAGTCGCTCGATCTTTGCCGTTGCCCTCTTCTCCTCGTTGCTCTCGACCGTTGTAGGGGTGCTGTTGGGCTTCTGTGCCGGCTACTTCTCCAAGGCGGTCGATACGCTTTTTCTGGCGGCGATGGACATCATCATGGCCATCCCGACGCTGGTATTGGCGATGGTGGTGTTGGGGGTTTTGGGAGGTTCCACCATCCTCTCGTTGACACTCATCGTCTCGGTGGCGTATGTGCCGGCGACAGCCAGGGTGGCACGGTCGGTGCTGCTCGGCGAAAAGGAGAAGGAGTATGTCAAGGCAGCCCGGATCCGGGGGGAGAGCCATCTCTACATCATGTTCGTCGAGATCCTGCCCAATACCACCGCACCGATCATCGTCGAGGCGACTGCCCGCTTCGCCTACTCGATCATGACCGTCGCCTCGCTGGGATTTCTTGGCGTCGGCCTACAACCGCCTAATCCCGACTGGGGGATGATGGTCATCGAGAACAAGGAGATCATCGCCCAGGCCCCGTGGGCGGTGCTCTATCCAGCGTTGGCCATCGCCTCGCTGGTGATCGCCATCTCGATCATCAGCGACTTTGCATCAAAGGTGTTGATCCATGAACGATAAGATCTTCAACATCGATGGATTGTCCATCGACTTCAGGACCCCGACAGGCACCTTCAGTGCTGTGGACAACCTCACACTGGCCATCGGCTATGATGAGGCGGTTGGCATCATCGGGGAGTCGGGGTGTGGTAAATCGACACTCGCCTATGCGATGATGGGCGGTATCATGGTCGCCACCGTGCTGACCATCCTGCCCGAGGCTCTGCGTGAGTTTAACGATTACCGTATGGTGGTCTACTCTGCCATGCTTATCATCGTGATGATCTTCAAGCCCACCGGTTTGATGGGCACCTATGACCTCTCCCTGAGCCATCTGCTGGAGAAATTCCTGAATTTCGCCACCGGTCGCAGAGGAGAGAAAAAGGAGGCTGAGGTCCATGACTAAGCCCCTGAAGCCGGATACCAAGCTGGTCCCGGTGCCCAGCACCAATATCATTCCGGAGCGGGACGTGGACAAAAGCCCCATCCTGGAGTGCCGCCACCTGGGCATCGACTTTGGCGGCCTCACCGCCGTGAACAAGTTCGACATGGCCATTGGCCGCACCGAGATCGCCGGTCTCATCGGACCCAACGGCGCCGGCAAAACCACGGTGTTTAACCTGCTGACCAAGGTGTACCAGCCCACCCGGGGCACCACCCTTCTGGACGGAAAGGATACCGCCGGGATGAACACCGTCCAGGTCAACCATGCGGGCATCGCCCGCACCTTCCAGAACATCCGCCTCTTTAAGGACCTGTCGGTGCTGGATAACGTGCTGATTGGACTGCACAAGGAGATGGAGTACAACATGGTGGAATCCATCCTCCGGCTGCCCCACTTCTGGAAAACGGAAAAGGTGGCCAAGGAGCGGGCCATGGAGCTGCTGAGTATCTTCGACATGCAGGACCTGGCCCATCACCAGTCCGGCTCCCTGCCCTACGGCGCACAGCGCCGCCTGGAGATTGTCCGCGCCCTGGGCACCAACCCCTCTGTGCTGCTGCTGGACGAGCCGGCGGCGGGCATGAACCCCTCAGAGACTGGGGAGCTGATGGAGAACATCGTAAAAATCCGTGACACCTTCCAAATTGCCATCATGCTTATCGAGCATGACATGAATCTGGTCATGGGCATCTGCGAGGGCATCTGCGTGCTGAACTTCGGACAGATCATCGCCAAGGGCACGGCCGACGACATCCAGAACAATCCGGAGGTCATCGCGGCCTACCTGGGCACCAAGAAGGAGGGATGATGCCATCATGCTGAAAGTGGAAAACATCAATGTGTATTATGGCGCCATCCACGCCATCAAGGACGTGTCCTTCGAGGTGAATCCCGGCGAGATTGTCACCCTGATCGGCGCCAACGGCGCGGGAAAATCCACCATCCTAAAGACCATGTCCGGCCTGCTCCACTCTAAGACCGGCTCCGTGGAGTTCTTGGGGGAGAACCTGGGCGGCGTGGCCCCCCACAAAATCGTCTCCAGGGGCCTGGCCCACGTGCCGGAGGGCCGCCGGGTCTTCACCCAGATGTCGGTGGAGGAAAACCTGGAGATGGGCGGCTACACCCGCTCTGGCAGCGAGGTGGACCAGGGCCTGGAGGTGGTGTACCAGCGCTTCCCGCGACTGAAGGAGCGGCGCAAGCAGGTGTCGGGCACCCTGTCCGGTGGCGAGCAGCAGATGCTGGCCATGGGCCGCGCGCTGATGAGCCAGCCCAAGGTGC
>CALFMX010000249.1 GCA_937902565.1 uncultured Spirochaetales bacterium | reverse complement strand
GGCGATATCAGTGTATGTTTTGGTGGCGATTCTCAAGAAAAGGCTCAAATTGGAGCAAAATCTCTACACAATCCTGCAAATTTTTAGCGTGACCGTTTTTGAGCAACTCCCTATAAAGCAACTATTTAGAAATTCTAACTACAAAGAATATGATAACTCTGAAATTAAACAGTTGCTACTCATAGACTTATAACCGGACACTAGTGGTCACCCGCCAATCTTGAGTCAGAGAGCTGCTATCTGATACAGTCTGAAGGCCATGGTTGCCACTGAAGCTCCACTGTTGAAAGTCGATAATCTCAGCTTCTGGTTCGAACGGAACCAGACGATCCTCGATGGGGTCTCCTTCTCTGTCCCCAAGGGGTCACTGACCCTCCTCAGCGGTCCCAACGGATCGGGCAAGAGCCTCTTGATGCGAATCATCAAAGGGCTGGCACAGAGCACCGGCGGGACGATTATGCTCGGCGGAGAGGATGTGACCGCAGCTGCCAAGAAGCGGATGCGCAAAGTGGGCCTGGTCTTCCAGGATGCCGAGACACAGGTGGTGGGACAGACCGTCGAGAAGGATATCCGCTTCGGCATGGAGAATCTGGGTCTCCCTCTTGGCGAACAGCAGCGGCGCCTTGATGAGGTGGCTACGCTGCTCGACCTCGAGCGCTACCTCGAGCGCCGCCCCAAGACGCTCAGTGGCGGGGAGAAGCGCCGCCTGGCCATCGCCGGGGTCTTGGTCATGCAGCCCGAGCTTTTGATCCTCGATGAGCCGTTTGCAAACCTCGACTGGCGCTCGACCATCAGTGTCCTCAAGACGCTGATGCGCCTCAAGGAGGAGGGGCATACCATCCTCCTGGTCAGCCACGAGGTGGAGAAGACCCTCGCCCACAGCGACCGGGTACTCGTCCTCGACAGGGGCACCATCGCCCTCTCGGGCACCAAGGAGGAGGTGTATGACCACCTCGGCGATCATGGCATCTATGTGCCACACGGCGTGGACATCAGGGAGCTCTCATGGCTGAAGCCCTGATCTTCCACTACCGAGAACAGCATACCCTCCTCAGCCGTGCCAACCCGCTGACCAAGTTCATCAGCGTCATCGCTGTCTGTATCGTGCTCTTCTCCCTCTCCCCGACAGGCTTGGTAGTGGTCACCCTCGCCCTCGCTCTTGCCATGGGAGCCCAGCGCCTTCCCATCATCCGCTACCGCCGGGAGCTCCGGTACTTCGGTTTTATCCTCCTCTTCATCATCGCAACCGAATACCTTGCTACCAAGAGTACCACCTCGACCGCAGCGGCGGCACTCCGCTTCATAGCCATCATAGAGAGCGGGCTGCTGCTCACCGACTGCACTGCAGCCGATGACCTTGCCCGCTCCCTCGGTTCGGTTCTGGATCGGATCCCGTTCATCGATGGGTGGGCGGTCGCCAGTACCATCGAGATGACCCTGGCCCTGCTGCCGATGATCTTTGACGCCTCGCTGGAGGTCGTCACTGCACGAAAGGCACGCCTCGAGAGGCGGCGGCGACCGCTCTCCTCCCTGGTAGGCCTCGCCTCCTCGATCTTCAGCCTCATCCTGGACAAGGCCGAAGACCTCTCCCTTGCCCTTGAGAGCCGCCATTGGGAGCCCTCAAGACCACGCAGGCAACTGCCCTACAGCGCAATCGATGCACTGCTCCTGGCCGCGGTTGCCCTCGTCCTGACCACTGCAAGGATGGTATAGCGATGGATGAGAAAGAGGCACTGCGAGAGAGGATGCGACAGTTGGGCCGCCTCAACAACGAGGTGGACTTCTCACAAGAGGACCAGGCAACCTGTAGACAGGTGCTCGACAGCGCGCTCTATCGCCACTGCTCCACCCTCTTCGCCTTCTTCCCAATCGCCGGTGAAGTTGATATCACCCCCATTCTCAGCGATGCCATCCTAACGCGCTGCCTCGCCCTGCCGAGGAGCCACAGTGATGGGTCGCTGAGCTTCCACACTGTCACAGATTTGAATGGGTTGCAGCGTGGGCGCTACCAGATCAGAGAACCTGGCGAGGGGCGTGTGGTAGTCCCTGGAGGGGATGACCTCATGCTCATCCCGGCCCTCGCCTATGACCGGGGCCACCACCGCCTCGGTCGGGGCAAGGGGTACTATGACCGCTATCTCTCACAGCACAACAGTGTAACGACAGTGGGGGTCTGCCGCTCCTACCAGCTAGTTGGGGAGATTCCCACCGAGACGTGGGACCGCATGGTCGACCAGGTAATCTCTAGCGGAATCCTCTACTGATGGGAGTGGGGGGTAAAGTCCTGGCTCTCCATCATGGAGAGGAACTCCTGTACCGGCTGCTCCCCACACTGGTGCCTCAGGTCAACCAAGAGGGAGCGAACCTCCTCGCTCTGGAGAGCGCGGAGGAGGGAGCTGAGGGAGGCCACGTACTCACCCTGCAGCGCCGATGATGAGGCGATGACGAAGAGCAGGTGGACCGGCAAGTGGTCAAAGCTCCCATACGCAATACCAGGGCAGCTGATACCAAGGCCTATATGCACATGGTCGAGCACCTTGACTGTGCCGTGGGCTATGGCAATTCCGTGGCCGATCCCGGTCGATTGCAGCCGCTCGCGAGCCATGACATGACGGATGAACGAGGACCGGTTGGCGACAGTGGAGAAGATCGAGCAGCGCTCGACCACCTCCACTATTGCCTCGTCTTTGTTGACGGAATCCAACAGGCATACCGCCAAGGACTCCTTGTCACAGATTTTCACCGGCCCACTATACTACTGCATCGGCGGTGATGCAAGGTCTCAGAGGGTGGCTAGATACTCATTCATCGCCTTGGCCGCCTTGCGTCCCTGGCCCATTGCCAGGATGACGGTAGCAGCACCGAGCACGATGTCCCCGCCGGCATACACCCCCTTGATGGAGGTCGCCAGCGTCTCCTCATCGACGATGAAGTT
>CALFMX010000248.1 GCA_937902565.1 uncultured Spirochaetales bacterium | reverse complement strand
TCCTCCTGGGTGATGTCCTGGGGGTTGCGAGTCCAGATGGGCTTCTGCTTGTTGAGCTCCTCCTCCTCAATCGAGGTCTCCTTGATCTTCTTGGTCTTGGGCTTCTTCTCCTTGTCCTCCTCCTCATCGTCGACCTCCTCAATGCGGGGCTTCTTGTCGTCACCCTCCTCCTCAGTGACCTCCTCAACCTCAGCATCCTCATCAGGGACCTCCTTCTCGGTCTCCTTCTGGACGTGGAGGTAGATGGGGTAAGAGATGAACTCGGAGTGCTTCTTGATAACCTCCTTGATCTTGCTCTCGTTGAGGTAGTCGGTCTGCTCATCCTTCAGGTGAAGGATGATGGCAGTACCGCGACCCAGCTGGGGGCCCTCGGTGTCGGCGGTGATGTTGAAGGTACCACCGGCAGAAGACTCCCAAGCGTACTGCTCATCATCGTTGTGCTTGGAGATGACGCGCACCTGGTCGGCAACGAGGTAGGCAGAGTAGAAACCAACACCAAACTGACCAATCATGGAAACATCAGCACCGGCAGTGAGAGCCTCCATGAACTGCTTGGTGCCAGAGCGGGCAATTGTACCAAGGTTGTTGACGAGGTCCTACTGAAAGTTAGTTTTTTATGGTCGACGGTAGAATAGCACCATTTATACATACAGCCTTGGTCATACCAATACCGGTATCACGGATGGTGAGGGTCTTGGCCTCCTTGTCAGGGATGATGTCGATGCGCAGGTCCTTGCCAGAGTCGAGCTGGGAGGGGTCGGACAGGGCCTTGTAGCGGATCTTGTCGAGGGCATCAGAGGCGTTGGAGACGAGCTCACGCAGGAAGATCTCCTTGTTTGAGTAGACGGTGTTGATGATGAGGGAGAGAAGCTGAGAGATCTCAGCCTGGAACTCGAAAGTCTCAGCCATCGTGTCGGGTATCAAAGAAAATCGTGACTGCGGGGAAGAATGTTAGCGATCGAGGTGGGGTTGAAAGAGTGTAGATTGTGGTGGGTTGTTGGCCAAAGAGGTTGTGCAAGCGGATGGAGGGGTATGGAAGGCTCTGGAATTCGAGCTCCCAGCGACCGCACGTAGGACTCAATCACGAACGAAAAAGTGATGAATGCGACCGA
>CALFMX010000247.1 GCA_937902565.1 uncultured Spirochaetales bacterium | reverse complement strand
AAAAGTGACATCCGAACCGTCATCCACACCTATATCCCCCAGGATGTCCTCGCCTTCCTCCAGGAGAGCGGGCGCGGCGGGCGCGATGGCAAGTCTTGCCACTCCCTCCTGCTCCTGCAGCCCCCATATGGTCACCCATCGCCGCTCCTCCCTCTCTTCGACCAGAATCAGACGTGTATCCGCCGGCTCCTCCTCGAAGCCTTGGAGGAGGAGGCGGTGCACTGTTCAGGCTGTGATGTCTGTGACCAGACGATCTCTACCCAACGGGAGGGGGAGCGGGCAATCCTGGCCCCGCTTCGCTTCAAGCCCCTCTCCTACACCACGGCCTCCCTCATCGCCCTCCTCAAAGATGATACGCTCCGCTACCATCATGCGGGCCACCTGGCCACGTGGCAGACAAGCGAGATTGCTGAGGCGATCGAGTACCTTATTGAGGAGGGGAAGATCAGGAGGCGCAGGCGAAGCGGCCGGCTCTACCGCCCGCTTCGTTGACAAACATCCCCGCTCTCCGTACTGTATGGCAAGAAGAGGAGGATCAGATGGCCACGATCAAGGATATCCAACACGGAGCGCTACACCCCCTATATACCGGCCTCTACGGCTCGTCACACGATACCGAGGACCAGGACCGGCGCTACATCACCCTCTCAGAGGAACACATCCGCTGCTTCGGCAACGCCTCCTTCTCCCTCTTCTCAACCGCCGGCAGGAGCGAACTGGGGGGCAACCACACCGACCACAACCTCGGGCGTGTCATCGCCGCGACCATCAACCTCGACACCATCGCTGCGGTGAGCAGACGGGATGACAACCGGGTGATCCTGATAAGCGAGGGGTATCCCCCCGTCGAGGTCGATCTCAACAACCTTGAAAAGGTCCCTGGAGAGGAGAACACCACCGAAGCACTCGTGCGCGGCATCGCCTTCGCCTTCAAGGAGCGGGGATTGGCCATCGGTGGCTGGCAGGCCAACACATCGAGTCGGGTCCTCAAGGGTTCGGGGCTCTCCTCTTCGGCAGCCATCGAAGTCCTCTGTGCAACCATCTTCAACCACCTCTTCAATGGAGACGCCCTCGACCCCGTCGAGCTGGCCATCATCGGCAAGTTTGCCGACGCCGGCATTGACACCAGCCGCGCGGGTACGGCGCTGAACTCCATCATGAGCCAGTTTGCCAACCCGCTCTCCAGCTTCCGCAAGGAGCTGGGCGCTGCTGGCATCGTCACCACCAACTTTGAAGAGGCTTTGCACCAACTGGCCGCCAAGGGCAAGGACGGCGAGCGCGCCATCAACGCCGTGGGCCTGGAGGCCGGTCCTGCGCTGCGTGTCTTGCTCAACCAGGGCATGGGCGCGCTGGATGAGCTGACTGGCAAGCTGCGTGAGGCGGGCGGCAGCGCCGAGGCCACGGCCAAGACCATGGCCGACAACCTCAATGGCTCG
>CALFMX010000246.1 GCA_937902565.1 uncultured Spirochaetales bacterium | reverse complement strand
CTATCAATGAATCACGAGATCACCATAACGATGGCCAAGGAGCTGTGCATGCTGCAGCGCTCAGCGATAGGCCGCAAGTTCCGCCAATACTTCATTGCCGTAGAGGAAGCATGGAACTCTCCCGAACACATCATGGAACGCGCACTGCAGATTGCACACCAAAGAGCTCTCGAGGCGCAGCGACGGATCATGGACCTCACGGAAGAAAATGAAACCCTCGAGATCGCCTTGAATGCCTCACTGCAGTTCTACACCGTGGCAAAGTACAACAAGGTTTTCGGGAAGCACTGGAATCTTGCACAATCGCAGGCCATCGGCAAGCAGCTGTCGGCATTCTGCCGGTCACGAGCGATCGAGATCCGTTCGTGCGAAACGAATGACGAACGCTTCGGGACTGTGAACAGTTATCCGATCACCGCATGGACGGACTTCCTGAAGGAGATACAATGAACGATCAACTCATCAAGGTTGCGCTCTGCAACCGAAAGACCGACCGGAAGTACAAAAATCAGGAAATGACCTGGCAAGCGATAAAAGATCGAAACGCCAACCCCATCCGAACATCGGAAACGGTACAGGAGTATCCTCGGCTCCCACGTGTCCAACGTGATCAGCTGAAGGATCAGGGAGGCTTCGTCGGAGGATGGTTGAAGGAAGGTATCCGAAAGAATGGCCATGTGATTTGCAGGATGGTGGGAACACTGGACGCAGACCATATCGAAGGCGGAGAAGACTTCCCCAGCAAGGTGAAGAATTCCTTGACGGGTATAACCTATTTCCTTTACTCAACACACAGCCATGCCCCTGAGAATCCCCGCTGCCGCATCGTATTCCCGTTCACCCGGGAAGTAGGTGAAGACGAGTACCCCGCACTCATGCGCATGGTGGCCAAACAGATCGGCATAGACCATTTCGACGACTCCACCTACCAGGCAAACCGCATGATGTACTGGGCGAGCTGTCCATCCAACGGGGAATTCATATTCGAGGCCCAGGACGGGGGTGCGCTTGATCCCGACAAGTACCTTGGCATGTACCACGACTGGAAGGATGCCTCCCAATGGCCGGTTAGCTCCCGTCAGTCCGAGGTCATCCAAACCTCGATGCGTAGCCAAAGCGATCCGCTGGCGAAAGAAGGAATCGTGGGGGTATTCTGTCGAGCCTACCACCCGATCGATGAGGCAATCGATGCGTTCCTTTCCGGTGTGTATGCGCCCTCCACCCAAGAGGGAAGGTACGACTACATTCCCGCCGACTCAAGTGCCGGAGTGGTGATCTATGAAGGCAAATTCGCCTACTCACATCACGCGTCCGATCCTGCATGCAACAAGACTCTCAATGCATTCGACTTGGTAAGAGTACATCGCTTCGGGGATGATGACCCAAAGAAATCATTCAACGCCATGGCAGATCTTGCCAGCAAGGACGAACGGGTGAAATTGCTCATCCTTCATGAGCGCAGAATGGAAGCAGAGGCTGATTTTGTACCGGAAGATGACTGGAAAAAACGGTTGATATACGAGACAAGGAGCACTGTGCTCAAAAATTGCGTGTGGAACCTGAACCTGATCCTCGACAACGATCCGGATCTCGCGGGGTTTGCTTACAACGATCTTGCCGGGCGCATCCAAGTCACATCCAAGATGCCATGGGACAGGCCGGTGGGAAACAACTTCTGGCGCGATGCCGATACGGCACAGCTGAAATCCCTCATCGATATCCGCTATGGGTGTTTCTCGAGCCGCAATCATGATGTGTCGTTCACAAAAATCTCAGATGACCGCCATTTCCACCCCATCCGTGACTATCTGAATGGCTTGCCGCCATGGGATGGTGTACCAAGGGTCGAGGAGCTTTTCATCCAGTACCTGAAAGCCGACGATACCCCCTATGTCAGAGAGATAACCAAAAAGACCTTCGCTGCCGCGGTTGCCCGCATCTACCATCCGGGAACCAAGTTCGACAACGTCCTGGTGCTCGACGGCGAACAAGGTATCGGCAAAAGTACGATCGTGAAGGACCTGGTGGGTAGTGAATACTATTCCGAAACCCTCTCTTTGGCCGATATGGAGTCCAAGGCGGGTGCCGAGAAGCTGCAGGGGGTGTGGATCGCAGAGATCGGGGAACTGGCAGGAATAAAGAAAGCCGACATTGAGAAAGTGAAGGCGTTCTTCTCCACATCCGACGACCAATACCGCCCCAGCTACGGCAAGGTGGTCGAAAGCCATCCTCGCCAGTGCGTGATCATTGCTACGGTCAACGGAGAACACGGGTACCTTCGCGACATCACCGGCAACCGCCGGTACTGGATTATCAAGTCCAACCTGGCTAGGCATAAGATGACCTGGCAATATTCCGAGGCGTATCGGACCCAGTTTTGGGCTGAAGCGAAGGCAATCTGGCAAAACGGTGAAAAACTCTATCTCGAGGGAGGCTTTCTGGAAGAGGCGGAAGAGGTTCAGAGCGAAGCCATGGAGATCGATGTGCGCGAGGGTTACGTCAGGAATTACCTCGATTTTCTGCTTCCCGAGAACTGGGAAGCGATGGACCTCTATGCACGACGTGCATTCCTTTCGGAGAAGGACAGCGGCATGACGGTAAAGGGGACCGTCAGGAGAACCGTGGTCTGCAATATGGAGATCTGGTGCGAATGCTTCGGCAAGGACCCCGCCATGGGCTCCTCGGTGCTGCTGACCTTCGCCATGGCCCTGCTGGTGGTCTACCTGGTGCTGGCC
>CALFMX010000245.1 GCA_937902565.1 uncultured Spirochaetales bacterium | reverse complement strand
CCAGGCACGGATGCACGGATGCGCGTGTCTTCGGAAATGCGGCCGGCGTCATCGAACGGCACGTTCAAGTCGGCGCGGATGAACACACGCTTGCCGGACAGGGCGCCGGCCTTGGCCAGCGCGGACAGGGTTTGGACCTTGGACATAGTTGGATTCCTTCGGTAGGCGAACAAAGGGGACGAACCCATTTTCCGCAATGGCGGAAAACAAATCCGTCCCCTTATGGACTGGCGGCGTGCTTACTTGGCCGACATCAGCGCGACGGTGGTGTCGAGCATGCGGTTCGAGAAGCCCCACTCGTTGTCGTACCAGGACGAGACCTTGACCAGGCGGCCCGAGACCTTGGTCAGCGACGCGTCAACGGTGCTGGAGGCCGGGTTGTGGTTGTAGTCGACCGAGACCAGGGGTTCGGTGTTGTAGTCCAGGATGCCCTTGAGCTCGCCTTCCGAGGCGGCCTTCAGGATGCCGTTGACTTCTTCGGCGGTCGTGTCGCGGCTGGCCACGAACGACAGGTCGACCAGCGACACGTTGATGGTCGGGACGCGGATGGCGTAGCCGTCCAGCTTGCCGTTCAGTTCCGGCAGCACCAGGCCCACGGCGGCGGCAGCGCCGGTCTTGGTGGGGATCATGCTCATGGTGGCCGAACGCGCGCGGCGCAGGTCTTCGTGGTAGACGTCGGTCAGGACCTGGTCGTTGGTGTAGGCGTGGACGGTGGTCATGAGACCGCGCTCGATGCCGAAGTTGTCCTGCAGGACCTTGGCGATCGGGGCGAGACAGTTGGTGGTGCAACTTGCGTTGGAGTACGCATGAAGCGAGTGGTCGATCTGATCGTCATTGACACCAAGGACGATGGTCTGGTCGATCTTGTCCTTTGCCGGGACGGTGAGGATCACCTTCTTGGCACCGGCCTTGATGTGGTCCTTATATCCACCCTTCGGGCCCTCTGCAACGGTGAACACACCGGTGGACTCGATGGCGATATCGACCCCAAGGGCCTTCCAGGGCAGCTCTGCCGGGTTGCGGAGGGAGAAGATGGGAATCTTCTTGCCATCGACGATGATGGCATCCTCAGTAGCCTTAACACTCTTGTCATATACTCCGAAGGTGGAGTCGTATTTCAGAAGATGGGCGAGGGTCTTCGGATCGGTCAGGTCGTTGATACCGACGATCTCGATGGATTTGTCTTCGAAGGCAATCTTGAAGACGTTGCGGCCGATTCTTCCGAAGCCATTAATTGCGATTTTCATTCTCTGTTTTCCTCCAGGAATCTATTTGTATATCGATAATAATATACTGTTTTATTTTGCATAGGGTCAACTGCGACCCTAATTTTTCACCTCTAATTTAACACGATTAATTTTGTGTCCGTCAATCTCCATGACCGTGAAGATTGCCTGTTCGTCCTCGATCGATTCCTCATTCTGTGGAATCTTCCCGAACAACTCGAAGACATACCCCCCGATCGTCTCGAATTCATCATCGAGGAGACGGAGGTTGCACGCCTCGTTGACCTCCTCGATGGAGGTACGGGCATCGACGATGAAGCTCTTCTCCCCGACCGCTATGATCGGCTCATCCTCATCCTCATCAAACTCATCCTGGATCTCACCGACGATCACCTCGAGGATGTCCTCCATGCTGACGATGCCGCTGACCCCACCGTACTCGTCGATGGCGATGGCGATGTGGACCTTGCGCATCTTGAACTCGCGCAGGAGGTCATCGAGGTGTTTGCTCTCGGGGATGAAGTACGGTTTGCGCATCAAGCGTGCAAGATCGAACTCCCTCTGGATGTCACAGCGGATGATATCCTTGACGTAGAGGATACCGACGATGTTGTCGATGGTCTGTTCATAGACCGGGTAGCGGGAGTAGCCCTCCTCGCCGATGATGACGTAGAGCTCCTCCAGGGTGATGTCCCGGCTGACAAAGGCGACGTCGACGCGAGGGACCATGATCTCCTTGACGGTCTTGTCCCTGAGCTCCCCTATCCCTTCGATCATGGTCTGTCGTTCTACGAGTTCTACTTCAGAGGGGGCCACGGCAGCACGCCTTTTACTCAAACCTCCGAACAGCTTCCTCAGCGAAAGGCTCAACGCTCAATCCCCCTCAACTGCACTAGCAGCTCTTCCTGCCTGACCAGCATCGGTTCATCGCTCTCGTTGGTCTCATGGTCGAAGCCCAGGAGGTGCAAGGTGCCATGGATCAGGAGGCGCAGCAGTTCTTCTTCTATTTCCACACTAAAGGATTGTGCATTTCTTTTCAAGGTATCCAAGGAGATCGCCAGATCCCCGAGGTAGCGCTCCTCCCCCTCCCCGCTCCAGAAGGGTAAATCGTCCTCCTCATTGCAAAATGAGAGGATGTCGGTGGGTTCGTCAATGTCGCGGTACTCCCGGTTGAGCTCCTGCATCGCCCCATCGCTGATGAAGCTCACCCCTATCTCACACCCATCCTCATCGAGGATCTCCAGAATCGACTCGAGCTGGGTTTTCACCCACTCCCGGTCAGCTTCCGCTTCAAATGCCTCATCCTCATAACTGATCTCGATGGTTGCCATAGCTTCAATCCTCCGGATATTCGATGCGGTGGTGATCACGCCCGATGAGCGTCTGGACGAACGACTCTTCGATGACGTTCAAGTCGGTGAGCGAGAGGCCGCTCTCTTTGAGCTGCCCACGTTCGATCTTGCCCATCACCAGGGTGTGGACAAGCTTCTGGTACTTGGAGTAGTTCGGTTGTTTCAGTGTCCGGCTCGCTGCCTCGACGACGTCGGCGAGCATGACGATGGCGCTCTCGGGGAAGGTGGGGGGCTCCCCGGTATAGGAGTAGTCATCGGCATTGACCTCGACGCCGCTGGCCTGGGCCTGGCGGGCCGCCTCGGCGTAGAAGTATTGGATGACGTCGTTGCCGTGGTGCTGGCTGATGATGTCGAGCACCTCCTGCGGCAGGCCGGCTTCCCTCCCCTTCTCGATCCCGAGCTTGACGTGGCTCTTGATCACGGCCACCGAGAGGCTCGGCTTGATATCGTCGTGCTTGTTCTCAGTCCCCTGGTTCTCGACAAAGTACTCAGGGTGGTCGACCTTGCCGATGTCGTGGTAGACGCCACCGACACGGGCAAGCATCGCATTGGCGCCGATGGCCTTCGCCGCCTGGTAGGCGAGTTCGCTGACGTAGCGGCTGTGGTTGTAGGTCCCCTGGGCTACGGCGCTGAGCCGTTCAAGGATCGAGGAGTCGCTGTAGGCAAGTTCGTTGAGCCGGTAGGCGGTCGGGATGTTGAAGAAGTGCTCGGCCAGGGGGACAAACGCCTGGACGAGGATCAGGCTGATCGTGATGTTGGCTGCCAGCGAGATGAGGAGGATGGGCAGCGAGTGGATGGCGACAGCGCTCATCGGGCTGAAGACAAGGGCTGCGACCGCAGCGCTGGCAATGGCATAGAACCAGTTGAAGAGGTCCTCCAACCGTTTGGCGGAGTAGCGGAAGAAGTGGAGGTTTATTGCATTGATGCTGAGGACGAAGAAGAAGGTCATCAAGGTGGCCTCCCTCATCAAGGTGGCATAGCAGGCAAGGAGGAAGGCGGTGATGAAGCCAAACCGCCTCTTGCTGCTGATATGCGCGATAAAGAGCGGGGCGAAGAAGAGGGGCAGGTAGCTGTCGAGGAGCTGCATCGAGCGGTTCTGCAGGAACAGGGAGATGAAGTGCATCGCCACAAGCGAGATCAGGATGGTCGAGAGCATGAGGTTGAGATAGAGGAAGACCCTGCTCTCATTGTCCAGGACACGGAGGAAGACCACCGCACCGGTGATGGTGGCGATGAGGATGAAGACGAACCGGCCGACCTGTTCGAGGATCGAGTAGCCGATGGCGTGCTCCTGCATGTAGGAGAGCATCTGCAGCTGGGTGGCGGTGACCACCGTGTCACGGGTGATGATCTTGGTCCCCCGCTCGATCATATGCCGCGGGGCTACGACACTCTCCCGTGCATCGGAGCGGAGGCTCATCGTCTGTATGCTGTCGTACTCGACGTTCTCATCGAGCAGGAGGAGGAGGGTGTCGGAGACCAATGTGGGGGGAATCCGGGTGACAATCTCCTCACCATAGCCTGAGAGCCACTCCTCCAGGTGGGCATCGAGGTTCTCCTTGGTCACCAGGCCGTTGACGTGTCGATTACCGCTCCCGTTCTCCTCGGGGCTCTCGTATTTGACATACCCGTACCCCTCCTCAGAGACGGTCCGGACCTGGCTTGCGTCGAAGAGCCCGTTTGCAAGCACCGAATCGGCACTCTCCTTGAGCAGGGAGAAGAAGAGGCCCTGGTCCTCCTCCGGAAGGTTTGAGATCTCCCGTATGAGGTGGAGGGAGTCAACACGGGCATGCTCGTAGAGGAGTTCGCCGGTGGTCTTGTTCTCGAAACTCTTGATGAATGCGTCCACCAGGCGCTTTGTCTGGACGGTGGGCCTGATCTGGTAGACAAAGATCGGCAGCACCGAGCGTTCCTTCAGCTGTGCCAGCCGCTCCCCCTCCGCGTTGTCGACGAACTCAAACCCCTTGGTGGCGTAATAGTCCTCATTTGCAAGCTCGCCGACGTGGTAGAGGGTGCTGGGGTCGTAGAGCCCGAGGATCGATCCCTTCCCACTATAGAGGGTGGTGAACATCGCGACGATGACGGTAAGGCCCAGCAGGGCGATTGCCACCTGCCGGTTGATCTTCTCTTTGCGAGCCAGCTTTTGGCCCCTGAGTTTGACACTCACTCCAGCCTCCCTCTCCCGTCTCCTGCGTAGGCATCGATGATCTGAATGATAACACCGTACGTCGCGCCAACAAGGAAGAAAAGTCCGAGGAGCACCATTCCCCAGTGTAGCAGGTAGATAACCTTCTGCACCAGTGTTCCCTTCCGGTAATGACTGTTGCTGTGCAGCCACAAGAAACCGGGAAGGCACATGGCCAGAGGTGCGAAGCAAACGGACCCAATCAGGGCAACCAGGTAGTTGAAGATAGGAATAGTCTCACTGAGGATGAAGGAAATAGCACCGAGACCGACCGTGCAACTCATCCAAGTAACCCAATGAATGACAGTATTGGATTGCA